>JBOGMU010000132.1:0-19601 GCA_050746865.1 Candidatus Acidiferrales bacterium | reverse complement strand
GTATCAAAACGACTGGGACCGCGAACCCATGGAGGCGCTTGTCGATCGGCTCCAGAAATCAATTTCTGTAGCGCCAATGGCGCCGACACCCGGTACGCTCAGTGACGACGTACTCGGCTTCAACATCGATGTGACACTCGATAACGCAAAGACCGCGCAGGCTATTTGTACTCAAATCGCGTCCATGTTCAGAGACCAGAATTTTCAGCGGCGCGAACAGCAATCAGAGGACACAACTCAATTCCTCGCCGCTCAACTGGATACCGCAAAGCAAAAACTCGACGATCAGGATTCGAAGCTAGCGGCGTTCCAGAATCAATATTTGGGCGCTCAACCAGGGGATGAGCAGACGAACTTGACGATGCTGGCGGGAGTGACGCAGCAGCTCGAAGCCGTAACACAGAGCCTGAATGAGGCTCAGGCGAACAAGGCGTTCGCTGATTCGATGCTCACGCAGCAGCTCGGTGCTTTGAAATCTTCTAATGGAGGAGACCCGCAGAGTCTTCAGAAACAGATGGATGATCTAGAGAGTCAGCTGTTGGCGCTGCGCGCGAAATATACCGACAAGCATCCCGAAGTTATCAAGGTGAAGCAAGAAATTTCCGATTTGCAAAAAAAGATGCAATCGCCTGTTGCAGCTCAACCGAAGAGCGCCAGCACGGACAATCTGGGCGCGGACTCGCCCCAGGTTCAGCAGCTTCGAGCACAGCTGAATCAGGCGGAAACAACAATTGCAGAGAAACAGAGACAACAGGCACAGCTTCAACAGCAAATCCGAACGATACAAGGCCGCATTCAACTCACGCCGCAGGTCCAGGAACAATACTCGAAGCTGACGCGTGACCGGCAAACGGCGCTCGATTTTTATAACAATCTCCTGAAGAAGCGCGACGACGCCCAAATGGCCACGGACCTCGAGCGCCGCCAAGAGAGCGAGAATTTTCGAGTTCTTGATCCCCCAAGCCTCCCAGAAGAGCCGTCCTTCCCAAACCGCCAGCTATTTGCATTAGGCGGATTGATCGCAGGACTGGTGCTAGGGCTGGGCCTGATCCGGCTTTCTGAGGCTCGCGACAAGTCGCTTCGGCAGCCCAGAGATGTCGAAATGCTTTTAGGCGTTCCGACTTTGGCCGTGATTTCGTCCAGAGATCCCAATGTGGTAAGCCGTCCAAATATGGCTCCCCTTTTTGAGAACTCGGTGCAAAACGTTCGTAGCGGATCGGTGAGGTAGAGAATGTATCAACAGTTTTTTGGACTGCGAGAAGACCCGTTTCGCGTGAATCCGGACCCTCGGTATCTGTACCTCACGCCGAGCACGCAGGAGGCATTGACTAGCCTCGCCTATGGCATTCGGTGCCGCTACGGGATCATCGTGTTGACGGGTGAAGTTGGCACCGGTAAGACGACGTTACTTCATGCGCTGCTCGATGGGCTGCGGCAGGTGCGGGCGGCCACGGCATTCGTCTTCAATCCCCGCGTTAGCGTCGAGGGGCTTATCACTTCTCTTATGAACGATTTTGGCATCCCAAACACCTCATCTGTTAAGCACGAGGCGCTCGGGCAATTGAATCGGTGGCTGTTGGACCGCTTTCATGCGGGTCAGATGGCAGTGCTGGTAATAGACGAGGCGCAACATCTCTCAACCGAGGCCCTTGAGGAAATCCGGCTGCTCACGAACTTAGAAACCGCTACTGAGAAGTTATTGCAGATCGTCCTCTCCGGGCAGCCGGAGCTTGAAGAAAAATTGAGATACGCGCAACTGCGGCAACTGCGGCAGAGAATTACGATACGGTGCAGGACGGCCACGCTAACTCCCGAAGAAACCGCGGGTTACATCCTGAAGCGGCTGGAAATCGCTGGCGCTAATGGCGAAACAATATTCTCACAAGATGCGCTTGATGCGGTGCATGCGTTTTCGCTTGGGATTCCTCGCGTTGTAAATCTGCTGTGTCAACATTCGCTGATTCATGCGTTTGCCGATCAGTCCCGCTCGATAACCGCCTCTCATGTCGCTGAAGTTGCGAGGGAATTTGAACTCGACAATGAGGAATGGACTCATTCCGCCGGCACATACCCGCAGTCGGGAGGCCGTAACGGATGGGACGCAAGCAGAGAAGTTCTTTGCGACGCCGGATTCAGCTCATCATATGGTCGCCAAACTGAGACCTTCAAGGACGCCAAGCCATGAGTCGCATACACGAAGCTCTGAAACAAGCAACGAGAAGCAACGAACCGGCACCACTCGCGGATATTGCCACTCCTCCGGGCGCGACGAGCGCGAACGCCGATGGTCGCACGACTGCAACGGATTGGCTGAATCTCAATTTAGCGTCGAGTTTGGGTCCCAGCGGCCCGGCACCATCAGTCTTTACTTCTTCAAATAGCTTGGGCGACCTTTGGAAGAACTGCACGAAGCGCGCTTGGAAGTTTGATCCGGCATACAGTGTTTTTGCAGGGAAAGCGCCATCTGCCGAATGCTCTGAACAGTTTCGAAAGCTCCGCTCGAAGTTATATCAAATTCAAGCGAATGAGCCTCTTCACACGCTGCTTGTAACCAGCACGGTGCCGGCCGAAGGGAAAACCTTTGTGGCATTGAATCTGGCACTCGCAATTACGCGACAGCATGGCCGGCGGGTGTTGCTTATCGATGGTGACCTCCGCGCCCCCAAACTGGCGTCTTGTTTAGGCGTGCCCGCTACGCCCGGTTTGACGGAGTTCTTGTGCGGCGCGGCCGATGAGGCATCGATCCTACAGACGGACACAGAGGGCGCACTGTTTTTCATTCCCGGCGGCAATATGGTTGTAAATCCCACGGAGATGCTCGCTACCGAACGGTTTCATTGGCTCCTCGGACGAATGGCTCCGCTGTTTGACTGGGTGATTGTTGACGCTCCTCCTATTCTTCCCGTTTCTGATGCTGGAATACTGGCTGGACATTGTGACGGCGTGATCGTTGTCGTTCGGGCTGGTTCGACTGGCTATGATGCCGTCGGTTCGGCATTGCAGGAGCTTCGCGAGAAGAAGATTTTAGGCGTGATTCTTAACCGCGTCGAAACGCGCGAGCACTATGACGCTTACCCGTATTACGCGGAGACGGCAACAGAGCTCGCGTAAAGCGGTCAGCAGGACCCCTCTACCTCTAGTAGGTGCGAGGTCATTGTACAAGGTGTCTGTCAGTTCTTTGGGGTTCAGCGGTTGGGACTCTCAGGGCGGTAGCCTAACATCTCAGGGACGGTCAAATACGTGTCAACAACTCCACAATTTTTGTGGTTTGCGCTCAATACCAGGTTGAGGTACGAGGAATTCGTAGCGAAACACCTCGGCAGCAAGGGTTATGAAATTCTACTGCCGGTTTACCAGTCTCGTCGCCGCTGGTCCGATCGTGTGAAAAAGGTCGAGCTTCCTCTATTTCCTGGTTATTTGTTCTGTCGCTTTGACTTGCAGGATCGTCTACCTATTTTGACGACACCGGGAATGATCCAGATCGTTGGATTCGGCAAGACTCCTGTTCCGGTCGACGACGCTGAGATTGCCGCCATTCAACGAGCCGTGAGTAGTGGTTTGGCAAAGGAACCTTGGCCGTATCTGCAGCTTGGAGAAAAGGTACGCGTCGAATGTGGTGCGCTCCGCGGACTGGAAGGTATTCTACTGAATATCAAGGGCAGTCACAGACTGATCCTCTCAGTCACTCTTCTACAGCGTTCGGTCGCAGTTGAAGTGAGCAGCGCCTGGGTCGTTCCCGCTGGCCACAAAAGTTCTACTCCACGAAGCCCAACAGCTATATCAGCAGCCTAGTCAAAAACCTTCAATGCCTGCTCTTTGTTCGAGATATGGAATCAGTCACAAAGGACTGAGTGTATGTGCGGAATAGCCGGACTTATCGGAAACAATAAAAGTTATGTGGCGGATGCAAACGAAGTGCACCGCATGTGCCAGACGCTTGTGCATCGTGGTCCGGACGATGAGGGAATCTTTGCACAGGGCCCTGCGGGACTCGGGATGCGCCGTCTGAGTATCATCGACCTTTCAACCGGCCAGCAGCCGATTCACAACGAAGACCGCAATATATGGGTCGTATTCAACGGTGAAATATATAACTTCCCCACGCTCCGGCACCGGCTCGAGGAACGCGGCCATCGTTTCTATACAAATAGCGATACAGAAGTAATCGTCCATGCCTATGAGGAGTACGGGTCAGATTGTGTGCAGGAACTCCACGGAATGTTTGCTTTCGCGTTGTGGGATCAAAAGCGGCACAAGCTGCTTTTGGCGAGAGACCGTTTTGGTGAGAAGCCTCTCTACTACGCGCTCAGCGGGGGCCGGTTGTTGTTTGCTTCTGAGATCAAGGCTATCTTTGCGGTCGCTCCAGAGTTAGCGACGACTGATCCTGAAGGCATTCTAAGTTTTTTCTACTTCGGCTATGTTCCCGATCCGCTCACGGCCTTTGGACAAATCCGGAAGCTCTCACCTGGTCATCTGCTTGAATTCAGCAATGGTCAAACGCGAATTCGCAAATATTGGGAACTTCCGGCCCATGGAGTTTATGAGCCGCAATCAGAGGAAGAGTGCCTGGAAGAGATGGAACAGCGGCTCACGGAGGCTGTCAGTGCGCGGCTGATAAGCGATGTGCCGCTCGGCGCGCTCCTGAGCGGCGGCGTGGATTCGTCCATGATGGTTGCTTTAATGTCTCGCACGAGTTCGCGAAAAGTCCAGACATTCTCTATCGCATTTTCCAGTGCCGATTTCAACGAAGCAGCCCACGCGCGTGCCGTAGCAGAGAAGTTTGGAACCGAACATCACGAGCTACTCGTAGACCTGCAGATCGAAGAAACTGCGCACATGCTGACGCGTTCTCTCGAAGAGCCATTCGCGGATTCTTCTATGGTGCCAACGTACCACGTTTGCCGGCTGGCTCGGCAGCGTGTGACTGTGGCTCTCGCCGGCGACGGCGGCGACGAGTTATTTGCGGGATACGATCGATATAGAACCTATTTGCGCCACAGAATGTTGCCCGTTTTCCCGCCAGGAGGTGGGTGGCTATATCGCAAATTTGTTCATCCGCGTGTTCCGGCAGAGTGGCGCGGGAGAAGATTTTTGTATAACCTCTCCTTGCCGCGGCGCGAGCGGTATCTCGACGGGATATCGATTTTGCCCGCGTGCGTCCGAGACCGGTCTGTTTTTTCAAAAGACTTTTTAAGCTGGGCCGACAAGCAGCCGTCGCCGTATGAGACGTTTTATCGTCATCTTGTAAACAATCCAACGTCGGATCCACTCAGCGAAGTCCAATATCTCGATATAAAGACCTATCTGGCTGGCGACATTCTTACGAAGGTCGATCGCACGAGTATGGCTACGTCGCTTGAGGTGCGTGCCCCTTTCCTCGATCACACTTTTGCCGAGTGGGTCGCGCGGTTATCGCCTCGGTGGAAAATGAGAGGCGGAGAACCCAAATATATTTTGAAGAAGTTGGCTGAACGAGTCGGTGTACCCCGCGAAGTGATCTATCGGCGCAAACAGGGTTTTTCAATGCCTTTAGTACACTGGTTTAGGCAGGAGCCGTCTCCTGCTTTGCTCGATATTCTTCAAGAGCCTAAGACCCTTCAGCGCGGATATTTCAACCCCGATGGGCTGCGGCGTAGACTCGCTGAGCATCGGACGGGTTGGCGGGACCGCTCTTGGGAAATATGGCAATTGCTCATTTTTGAGCTATGGCATCGCAACTTCCTGGAACCGGCTCTCCGACTGGAAACCAGCATGGATGTCTGCTTACCTCATCAAATTAGCGAAACAACGATGCAGCCACACAGTGTGCCGACGCAAAACGCAGTCGCAGCGCAGTGAACGACTCTCTTATGTCTGATTTTTCACAACCCAACCCCCACCGAGAAGCCAAGCGTATTCTCATGTTCATCCAATCGTTGGAGCTGGGCGGCTCTGAGAAACAATGTGTCGAGATGGCGCGTTTGTTATCCAGAAATGGTTTTCTGGTGACGGTCGGCTGTATGCGCCGCACGGGGCCGCTTCGGAGGAAAGTTGCGGAGGCGGGATTACAACTTGTCGAATTTCCCGTCGGCAGTCTCTTGCGTCCGAAGGCCCTGCTTCAAATGTTGCGTCTCGCGCGTTTTATTCGTGTCAACCGCTTCGACGTGGTGCATGCGAACGATCTCTATGCAAACCTATTCGCGGTTCCTGCTGCTAAGTGGGCCGGTGTGCGCATTATCGTGTCCAGTCAACGAGATATGTCTGATTCGGCGTGGTACACATCGGCTCGTAAAAAGGTACTTCGAGGCATCCAGCGAATGTCGACTTATGTCCTTGTGAATTCGGCCGCTATTCGTTCCCAACTTATGAAAGATGGCGGCTTTGAATCGGACAAGGTGTGCGTCGTTTACAACGGCATTGACGTAGTGCGTTACAGTCCGGACGAGAGACAGGCAGACACTACGGAATTACGTCCATTTCTGCCTGACGCCAAATTAATCGTGATGGTTGCGAATATGCATCGGGATGTGAAGGGTCACGGCGAATTGCTAATGGCAGCGCAAAAGGTATGCCGTGAATATCCGCGCGCCCGTTTCTTGCTAGTGGGTGACGGTGAAATGCGCGGAGCTTTCGAAATGCAAGCACGGTCGGCCGGCTTGGAAAACTCCATTATATTTCTCGGCCATCGGACGGATGTCGCCGAAATCCTTAAGCATTGTCACATTGGCGTGCTGGCTTCCAGAGCAGAGGGAATGCCCAACGCAGTCATGGAATATATGGCCTCCGGCTTAGCGACCGTTGCAACATCGGTTGGAGGCGTGCCGGAAATTGTTGATAATGAAGTTAATGGATTACTTGTGCCTCCGAGAAATCCCGTTGCCCTCTCTGAAGCAATACTCCGAATTCTAAACGATGAGGACCTGCGATGTCGGCTGGGGAAAGCTGGGCGTGAAACAATCCAGCTGAAGTGCGGCTTCGCAAGCCTTCTGAGGAATCTCAGAAATCTTTATCAAGGCCCGTCTGTAGCGCTGCCGGCTCAGCCTTCACGTCAGACTATCGCGGCGGACTGACTCTCGATTGCCGGGTTCACATCTTCAGAAAACAACCAACAAATACACAACAACCTAAGGAAACAGAGCCTATGAGATGCGTGAGCGTTTTCGGACTGGGATATGTAGGTGCAGTAACGGCGGCGTGTTTGGCGAACCGCGGCTCGCACGTTGTCGGGGTGGATGTTAATGCAAAGAAAGTGGAAATGTTCCAGTCCGGACGCGCACCTGTATTGGAACCCGGCTTGGAGGATCTCGTCGTAAGGGGTTGCCAGTCAGGGCAGCTTCGCGCGACAACGGATACAGCCGCAGCAATCCGAGGAACCGAGATATCGTTCATCTGCGTCGGAACGCCCAGCATGCACAATGGCCGCCTCGACCTCACCAGCGTTGAGCACAGTTGCCGGGAGATTGGACGCGCGCTGCGTCAAAAGGATCGGTTCCACTGGGTCGTGGTTCGCAGCACGGTTCTTCCCGGAACAGGTCGGTCGCTCGTTATTCCCACCCTCGAAGCTTCGAGCGGAAAGAGAGCCGGAGTCGATTTTGCCGTCTGCAGCAATCCCGAGTTTACTCGCGAAGGCTGCGCGGTTGCGGATTACATGAACCCGGCCATGACGGTTCTCGGTTGCGACAATCCGTCCCACCTCGCCGCATTACGCGAGGTATATTGCGAGTTCCCCGGTCGCGTATTTGAAACCAAGCTCAGCGTGTCGGAAATGGTCAAATATACGTGCAACGCCTTTCATGCACTAAAGATCGCTTTCGCCAATGAGATTGGAACGTTTTGCAGGCAGCTAGATGTCGATGTCCAGGGGATGATGGAAATTTTTACGTCCGATACAAAACTGAATATATCCAAAGCTTATCTCAAGCCGGGCGCTGCGTTCGGCGGTTCCTGTCTGCCGAAAGACCTACGCGCCATATCCTACCGCGCCAAGCAGCTCGATGTTGATCTTCCACTTCTGAGTGCGATCCTGCCGAGCAACACTGCCCATCTTGATCGAGCGATCGATGCAATTGTGATGACTAAACGTAAGAACGTCAGCGTACTGGGCTTGAGCTTCAAACCGGGAACGGACGACTTACGCGAAAGCCCCTACGTGCGGCTAATTAAGCAGCTACTCGGGGAGGGTTGCAATGTACAAATTTGGGATCCCGACGTCGCTCTGGGTCGGCTCTGCGGATCGAACCGCCAATTCATTGAAGACGAGATCCCTCACATTGGCGCGTGCTTGTCCACGGATTTGGAAGCAACAGTGCGCCGTGCAGAGGTGGTTGCTCTGGGCACGGATGCTATCGCCCCGGAGACGTTGAATGCCATGCTTCGACCGGATCAAATCGTCATTGATCTTCATTCTCCGCTCGGTGCTCCGAAGGCGGACAACGTGATTGCTTTGGCGCACGTCCCACAAGTGGCTGAACGAGTCCCTGTCGAAGTCTGATCGGAGAACGCGATATGCGTACAGGTCCGTTACTTGTACTGCTTCAAAAGCTGCTCCGCAGGATCCCGTTCAGCCCGTTGGATGTGAACTGCCTTCATTGCCTGGAATATTCCGCCGACAGCTGCGACCGAAGTGACTCTGGGGATCGGACAATCTTGATCAGAGCCGGAACGCCCGCGGACGCTCCGCGAATGAGCGAGTGTCGGAACTTCCCTGAAAGGCTTCCAGAGAGGTTCGCCGCGCAGGAACATTGCGTTGTTGCGACGCTTGGCGACCGCGTGATCGCTTATCAATGGTTCTGTGATAAGGCCTCGCGTATCGAAGAACGCTATGGATACACGGTGAATATCCCGTCGGATGCAATTTACGGTTACGACGCTTTCGTTCTGCCCGAGTATCGGCGTGCAAGAGTATGGAAAAGCTTTCACACGTTGTACCTCGGGGATCTCCTCACTCAACTTCGCCGCCGCAGGGTCATTGTGATGGTCGATGAGGGGAATAGCGTATCGATGAGTGCTCATCTGCGCGTGGGGTATCGCTTGTACCGCAAAATTTACGTAGCCAAACTGTTTGGAAAGAGTGTTTGGATCAGCCAGGCAGTTGGGAAAAGACATGACGAGATTCGCTCTGTTGCGCCGCGCGACGCAATGGGAGCCGTACACATGAGATAGGCGGCGCGGTGTCCTGCGCCGCTGTACGGCAAACGGATGTGGGGGAATATCCTTGGGGAGCAATAAAATGGGGACATTGAACGTGTTGGACTCATCAGGTCACTCTGAGATCAGAAGCAATTCGCATCAATCCGCGCTGGTGCCTGAAGAAGCGGTACGGCGTTCGGAGCTAGTGAAGGGCGCATCGCCTCAGGTTCAGGTCACTACGTATTTTTCGTGGTCCTCTTTAAGCGAGGTGATCCCCGGATGGGAGCGACTTCTCTTAAACAATCCATCGCTCTCAATATTTTCTACGCCAGAATGGCTTCGTTCGTGGTGGGATGCGTTCGGTGCAAACCGTCGCTTGGTTGTCTTGGCGTTTTCTAATCCGGCAGGTGAACTGATCGGGCTGGTTCCCCTCTATTGGGAGACTGTGAAGCATCCCGTGTTTGCGCGCATTAAGCAATTGAGATTTCTCGGTGATGGATCCGGCGATTCCGATAACCTGGACTTTATTGTCAAGCGTGGTGAGGAAGATAGATGTGCCTCGGCCTTTATTGAATGGATCGCTCAACAACGTAATTCCGGCATCTGCTCTCTCAATACGCTTCCTGAAAATTCAGTGGTCACGAAGATTTTGGTAGACCGGATCGAAACTGCCAAATGGCCGCTGCGAATTACAACGACGCCAAATTCCGCCATTCCATTGCCACTCACGTGGGAATCTTACATTGAGGGATTGTCTCCTAAGTTTCGGCGCCTTATCACGCGCGCTCGCAGAAAGCTTGATAGCCAGTATGAAGTGCGTTTTCGACGCTGTGAAAGCGCGCGTGATATTCCGCACATGCTGCAGACCTTGTATTGCCTCCATCAAAAGCGTTGGAACAGCATAAACGAGCCTGGCAGCTTCGCCTCCGCTGAACGGAGGGATTTGTATATATGTATGGCGAACGCATTTCTCGAACGAGGTTGGTTGGAACTATGGAACCTTGAATTGGATGGCAAGCCAGTCGCGGCTCAGATGAGCTTTCGCTATCGTGACCGCGTTTACGGTCTGCAGGAAGGTTTTGATCCCGCATTCTTCACTCAACATGTCGGCTATGTGCTCCGCGCGGCGATGTTCGAGTACTTCATTCAATCCGGCGTCCGCGTTTACGATTTCCTTGGTGGGTTTAACGCTCAAAAACAAAGATGGGGTGCAGAGCGCGGCGAGTATACGAATGTGCAGTTTGCAACGCCCTGGAGCATGGCGAGCTGCTGTCTGGCAATCGATAAAGGAGCAGCCGCCGGCAAGGAATGGTTGCGCCATCACCTCCCTTCGTCAGCATGGAACGCCCTTCATCGCGTCAAGATCAGCCTTACACATGAGGGCAATTTAGAGGCTGACGCTGCCCACGCTTTGCCGCTGGATAGCGTGCAGGGAACAACTGAAGGAGTCACCTGCCAGTGAACAGCCGATCTGGAATCGGAGGTTCAATTCTCCCCTCGGTAAAGGCTTTGAAAATTCTTCAAATTGGCAACTACCCTCCGCCGGCGTGTGGTTGGGCGGTGCAAACAAAGTTGCTGAAGGAGGAGATTCGTCGGCGCGGCTACGTCTGCGAGGTTTTGAATATCAATGAGAGCCGTAAGATAAAAAGCAGCGAATACGTGGACGTGCAGAACGGCATCGATTACGTCTATAAACTTTGCCGCTACGCGCTGAAGGGATTTCGCTTTCAGGTCAATGTAAACGGCCAGTCGAAGCCCGGCTATATTCTGGCCCTGGTTGCGCTTCTAATCGCTCGCTTGACGGGTCACTTTTCGACTCTAAGCTGGCGCGGCGGACTACAGCAGAAATACTTCCCTTGCGAAAAGCGAGGGATTCGCTGGGCGTACAATCAACTGTTTCGGCTTGCAGGCAGTATCTCCTGTGACAGTGCTCCGGTGAAGCGCGCAATCGAGAGTTACGGAATCCCGTCGCAACGCATTGTGGCCATACCGCCGTTCTCCAGGCAGAATCTCAGTTTCAGCACTGTCCCTCTCTCTGCTGAAGCAGAAGCGTTTTTGTCCCGATGCAATCCCGTTTTCTTTTGCTACGTCTCTTATCGGCCAGAGTATGAGTTGCCGACTCTGCGTGAGGCAATGTTCAAATTTCGTACTGACTTTCCGACTGCGGGATTTGTCTGGCTCGGTTTTCCGTCAAAGGAAATGCCGGCCGTCGAGCAGTATGTTGCCGCGTGGTCAGCAGACGAACGAAATGGGCTTCTTCTGTTGGGAAATTTGGGTCATGACGAGTTTTTGTCTTTATTGAGCCGCTGCACTGCATACCTGCGCAGTCCTATGTGCGATGGCGTTGCCGCTTCTGTTCTCGAATCGCTCGCGCTCGGCATTCCGGTTATCGCCAGCGAGAATGGCACGCGCCCGCGTGCAGTCGTCACCTATCGTGACCGCGACGAAGCCGATATGCGCGCAAAACTCGCATTTGTCATTCAACAATACCGGCTGATCAAGGGGCAGACGCAGTTGAGCGAAATCGAGGACAACATCGATCTGACGGTCGATTGGCTTTTGCGAGGCGCGGAGGCATCGCAAGGGGGCCGTGTGGAGCTTGCGCATGTTCGCTAGTGCCAACTGGCGGGGCCGCGTCGCGCGGATCACCTCCATGCCATTGGACGAAATTCGTGTCCGTACGACACAGGAGGCGTATAAGCGCTGGGACTTGGCCTTGTCAAAGGTCGGGACTCGCCAAATCGGATCCAAGCGAGACATGGCGTTCGCTACTTTTGGCCGTTTCTTCTTTCAATCAAGCGATATTCCCGAAATTCTCGAATGCGTCCACCGGAGTCTGCCAGCCGTCGTCTCCGAAATCGTAGAGGCCGCTGACGAGATCCTTAATCATCACTTTGATTTGCTCGGGTATGAAGGGGTGGATTACGGCCGCAAAATTGACTGGCATTTAGACGCGGTGAATGGCAGGACCGCTCCCAGGGTTCCTTGGTACCAAGTGCCTTATTTAGCGTTCGATCAGGTTGGAGACCACAAAATAATCTGGGAGCTGAACCGTCATCAGCACCTGCTCACGTTAGCGAAGGCGTATCGCCTTACGCAGAACAAAGATTACGCGAACGAATTGATCGCTCAGTGGTATCACTGGCAGGAGCAGAATCCGTATCCGATAGGAATCAATTGGGCGAGCAGCCTTGAGGTGGCCTTTCGAAGCCTTTCATGGCTGTGGATATGGCACCTCCTGGAGGGCTCTGCTTGCATGTCGGCTGCATTTCGTTGCGATCTTATCTGGGGTCTGACGCGCAATGGGCGCCACATAGAACGGTACCTCTCCACCTACTTTGCGCCTAACACGCACCTTCTTGGTGAAGCGGTAGCGCTGTTTTTCATTGGCACTCTTCTGCCGAAAAATCGAGCGGTGCAGCGATGGCAAAATGTCGGCTGGCGTATTGTTCTTCGCGAAGCCACGCGGCAGGTATTGCCTGACGGAATGCATTTTGAGCAATCGACTTATTATCACGTCTACGCGCTTGATTTTTTGCTCCATGCCAGAATTCTTGCGGACGTCAACGGAATCGTCGTCCCAGCGGAATTCGATCAGACAGTCGAGCGAATGCTCAAGGCGCTGCACTTGTTGTGCCGAGCTGGTGTGCCGCCCCAATTTGGCGACGATGACGGCGGTCGCGTTTTTGATCCTCGCCGCAATCACCGCCACAATGTGCTCGATCCTCTAGCAGTGGGCACAGTGCTATTTCGCCGCCCCGAGTGGAAAGCTGTTGTGCAATTGCCAACCGAAGAAATGATTTGGTTGCTCGGCAGCAAGGCTGTACCCGCGTTCGAGGCGCTTTCAGGTGCCAAGTCGGCGAACGAATCTGCGGCTCTCAGCGCCAGCGGAATTTACGTGATGTCGGACAGCTCAGCGGTCCAACAACAGCTTGTGATTGACGCCGGGCCGCAAGGCACGGGCTGGGCTGGACACGGGCATGCCGACGCGTTGAGTGTTCAGCTGGCGACAAACGGCAAGCCCATTCTTATCGATCCGGGCACGTTCTCTTACGTATCGTCCTCTGAAGAGCGCGAGCGTTTCCGAGGAACCCATTCTCACAGCACCGTTCGAATCGACGGCACAAATCAAGCTGAGTCCGCCGGACCGTTCAAATGGACAAAACCGGCAAATGCAAACGTCGAGAAATGGATAAACGAAGATTCCTTCGACCTCTTTATCGCTTCTCACAGTGGCTACAGTCGCCTGAGCAATCCGGTCACACATCGAAGGGCCATCTTCTACCTGAAATCGCAGTTCTGGGTGGTGCGCGATGTGTTAGAAGGAACTGGTGTTCACGACGTGGATATTTCGTGGAGTTTTGCTCCTGGGTCGCTTGCGTCCATCGCTAATAGCACTTTTTTTCGAGGTCTAAACGGCGCAATGCTTACGGCGATAATCGCTGCTAACGATCAGTTCAAGTGCGATTCTTCGCAAAATTGGTATTCGCCTCGGTATGGCGAAAAGCACATCGCGCCGCAGTTGCGTGCGAGCGCCAAGCTCCAATTGCCCGCCGAATGCGCCACGGTTTTGCTTCCGAGTATTCGCGCGGATGTACGTTTCGACAAAATGCACAGTCGCGTAGACGGGAAGAGCGGCGCGGTGGTTCACGGTTATAGCATCTTGATGGGTAAGACAGTGCACGAGGTCTTCTTCTCGGATTCACTTGGCCATTGGTCTGTCGGTCCAATAGCCAGCGATGCCTCGGTACTTTACTGTTCGCGAGTATCTGCCGTTTACAACCATGTCGTAGCCTGCAACGCGACCTCAGTCACACTGCACGACCGGCGCATCTTGTCGTCCAGCCGCTGCTCCTCAAAACTGGAATGGTTTGAACCTGCGGACAATGACACGCCAACCCTGCAGCTAAGTTCAGATGGCATCCTGCTTTCTGGCATCGTCGAAGAGCACGCCTGATCACAATAGAGTGTCCGGAACAAGTCGTCATTAAGAAATCGTAGTCCCAAGGGAAATAGTCCATGTGTGGAATCTGCGGCGTTCTTGATTTGCGCGACAATGCCTTTCCCGCGCGCGAGATGGAAGCGATGACGACGACTTTGCGTCATCGTGGCCCTGACGATCACGGGATCTTCTTTTCCGAGCCTGCGTCACTCGGATTCCGTCGTCTGAGCATAGTGGACCTCGCCGGCGGGAAACAGCCAATGACCAATGAAGATTCCAGCGTTTGGATTGTCTTCAACGGCGAAATCTATAATCATCGCGACTTGCGCCCAGCGCTAGAGGACCGGGGTCATCGTTACTCGTCAAACAGCGATACAGAGACGATTCTTCATCTCTATGAGGAGCACGGGCCCGATTGCCTGAAGCGGTTGCAGGGAATGTTTGGATTTGCGATCTGGGATGACCGGCATAAGCGCCTATTCTGCGCCCGCGATCGGCTGGGCATTAAGCCCTTCTATTACGCCATCCACAACGAGCGTTTCATCTTTGCATCGGAAATCAAGGCTCTGTTCGAAATCGATGGCTTCAGCCCCCGCTTGAATCGCCGCGCGCTTCCTGAACACTTTGCGTTTGGTTACCTGTCTTCTGACGAGACGCTATTCGAAGGTGTACGCAAGCTCCTGCCCGGACATCATCTGACAATTGACCTGTTAGCGAGTGATAAAGAGCCTAAAATTCATCAGTATTGGGATCTGGATGTCTCCGGCTCTCATGAGCGGCGTAGCGAATCGGAATACATCCAGGAATTTGGCCAGCTATTCACACGTACGATTCAATCGCACCTGATGAGCGATGTTCCGCTTGGCGTGTTTTTGAGCGGAGGGCTCGATTCTAGTTCTATTGCGGCCGAAATGGCGGCGCTTCGAAAGGACCGCATTCAGACCTTTTCCGTCGGGTATGCGGAGGACCATTACAGCGAGCTTCCGTATGCGCGCATCATGGCGAAGCATATTCACTCGGACCACGAAGAAGTGCTGCTTGGTCCGAACGAGTTTTTCGAGAGTCTTCCGGTAGTGATTTGGAATGAAGATGAGCCTCTCGCTTGGCCTTCTTCTGTATCGCTCTTCTTTGTCTCTCGGCTCGCTGCTCAAAAAGTCAAAGTCGTGCTCACCGGCGAAGGCGGCGACGAATTATTCGCAGGCTACTTGAAGTACCGCGCCGCACTATGGAATCTGCGGGGTGGGCGAGTCTACCGGAATCTCGTTCCTGGCACGTTGCAGCGTGCCTTGCGCAGCATTCTTTCGACAGACTGCGCTCCGGATTGGATTTTGCGAAAGTTGCGCCACTCGTTTCTCTATCATCCCGATCGTTTCGAGCAAATATATTTTGACAATTTCTATTGTGCATTCTCTGCGGGTCAGCAGGCAGAATTACTCACCCGCGACGTCCTGGATGAGATCCACGACGCTAGTCCTTACACGAACTCTTTGCGGTATTTCCCATCGAATGGGACCGGCGGCGATCTCCTCAATCGTCTGCTTCATCTGGATATTAAGACCTATCTCGTAGAGCTCCTGATGAAGCAGGACCAAATGAGTATGGCGGCCTCTATTGAGAGTCGTGTGCCATTTCTCGATCACAAAGTTGTTGAATTCGCTGCGGCTCTTCCGGAACATATGAAAATCCGCCGTTTTAACGGCAAGTATCTACTTCGCAAGGCGATGCAAAACCGTTTGCCTGCGGAGATCATCAATCGAACCAAAAGAGGTTTCCCAACCCCGGTTAAGCCATGGCTCCGCGGACCGCTATTCGAGAAACTGACGGCCATTCTCACAGACGGTCGATTTGCGGAGCGGCGGCTGGTTCGTTCGTCCTTTGTAAATTCACTTCTTGATGCTCATCGCCGCGGTAGCTCGGGCGCTACCGATGGATGCTGGCGGCTCCTTAGCTTCGAACTGTGGAGCCGGATTTTTCTCGATCGGGATCCTGCGGTGCTCCTAACGGACACTGTGTCATGTGAGCGCACCACATTGTGTGCGTAACCTGATACGCATAGTCCTGCAAACGCTTCAAGAGGTCCAGCCTAAACACGGAACAGATATGAACATCCTGCTCACGCTTCGACAGCCGCTCGTTCCGGCAGACACCGGCGGAAAAGTTCGTTCACTAAATATTCTGTCTCGCTTGGCCAAACGTCTCTCCATTCATGCAGTGTCTTTTGCCGATCTGGTGTGTGACGCTAGCGCAATCGCGGAGATGAAGCACATCTTTAAGACCTACACGCCTGTGCCGTGGAATGAGTCGAAGAAATATTCGCCGTCATTCTATGCGGAGGTGTGCGCGAACCAGCTCGGATCATGGCCGTATTTCTTGTCCAAGTGTAATCGAGCGGAGTTTGCCGTCACGGTGCAGGCTTTGGCAAAGCGGCGCCGTTTCGACTTGCTCTTCTGTGACTTCCTCCACACGGCCGCTCCACTCATGCACTACCCGTTCAAACCAAGAATCGTTTTCGAGCACAACGTCGAGTATCTGTTGCGCAAGCGCCGATGGGCCGTCGAAACGAATCCTGTCCGAAAATGGATATTGAAGAATGAATGGACCAAGACCAAGTCCATTGAAGAGGCGGTGTGCAGAAACTGCGATCGCGTCCTTGTCGTCTCGGATGACGATAAAGAGACGATACGCCGCGAGTTTGGTGTTTCACATGTCTCCGTTCTCCCCACAGGAGTCGATACCGAATACTTCAGCCCTTCGCACAGCGGTTCGCGGCCCGGACGCCTGGTCTTTGTGGGTTCCATGGACTGGGATCCCAATGAAGACGGCGTCTCATGGTTTCTTAGCGAGGTGTATCCGCGAATTCGCCGGACTGCGCCGAATGCAAACCTGGCAATTGTCGGTCGGAACCCTTCCGCTCAGCTGCGAGCGCTTGCGTCTCATCAACCCGACGTCGAACTTACTGGCCGGGTTTCTGACGTGCGGCCTTATCTGTCGGAAGCCGAAGTCGTCATCGTTCCGCTGCGAGTAGGCGGCGGCACCCGAATCAAGATCCCGGAAGCGATGGCAATGTCGAAGGCGATAGTTTCCACAACGATTGGAGCCGAAGGCCTCCCATTCCGAAATGGCCGCGAGATCTGCATTGCCGACGAGCCGGAGGATTTTGCGGAGTCGGTGATCGCGCTGCTCCATGATCGACCGTTCCGTGCCTCAATCGCAGCAGCCGCTAGGAAGATCGTAGTCGAAAAATACGGATGGGATGCAGCAGTCGACAAAACGGAAGAGGCGATCTTTGAACTTGTAAATCCGTTGGTTTCAGCCCAAAACACGTCGAAGACCTTGCCAATAGGACTCTACGCATGAGCGGAGCAGCTGCACCTATTGCACGCGTCGTAGCCTCCGCGCGAGTCATGGACCGCGCAGCGACGGACGTGCCCGGGAAGCTCTGCTTCTTTTTCCTTTGTTTATTCACGGTAGCAATCTATGCGCGTCCCGAGGATATATTTCCAGTTGTAGGTCATTCTCACCTCACGTTGCTTCTGGGTCTTTGCGCGTCGGCTGCCTACATAGGAGCTTGGTTCTGCGGATCGATTCCGTTGCTTAATTCGCGGGAATTGCGGCTGATGCTCTTGCTCACGGCGTGGTTCATCGCGGGCGTACCCTTCGCATACTGGCGAGGCGGCAGCTTCCAAGTGTTGACCCAGGAGTGGTTCAAAACGCTGTTGGTTTTCTTTTTGTTGACTCAGACGCTCGTATCGCTCCGCAGAATCCGAGCTGTGCTCTGGGCGATCGTTTTGAGCGAGCTGGCAGTGACGGCCTACTCAGTGCTCAATCCTTCGCGATCGATGTGGGTCGGGAATCGATTCTCCGGCGTAAGCGAGGGAATTCTCGGGTGGAACTTTTTGGGGATTGCTGTCGCACTTACAGTCCCCTTCATTGCCGCGCTCTTTCTTACTCGCACTTCGCTCACCAAGTCATTAATTCTGGCCGCGGCTGTAGCAGTAATGATGTGGATGCTGGTGCTGACAGCATCACGCAGTGGCATGATGAGCGTCGCTTTTTCATTGCTACTTACATACGCATTGATCCTGCGCCGTAGCTCTCTTGGAAATATGGTTGCAGCCGCCTTGGCGTTAGCTATGCTTTTGTCAGTCTGCGCCGCTCCCGGGGTTTTCTGGGAGCGCATCCAGACAATCTGGAGTGCATCCGCTCCGGCAAACGCTGTTTCGGCATCCGCCGATGCTTCCGAGGAAGAGCGAAGCGCCGTGCTCGTCACGTCTCTTCGCTACACTCTTGAGCACCCTATTTTCGGTTTGGGCTTGGGAAATTTTTCAGTTGCTCGTGGCACAGAGACTGGTGTGCCCTCGGGCTGGCTGGGAACTCACAATACATTTACGCAGTTGTCCTCGGAAGCCGGTATTCCCGCTCTGCTGATCTTTCTCGTTCTGCTGGGGTCGTCGATTCGCAGCATGTGGCGTATCGCTCGATCCGAGCGAGCGTCACAAGGCTCGTCGGAGATCGACCTGATGGCAAGGGCCGCACTTGTTAGTCTTGCTGCTTTTATTTTCGGTGCCTTCTTCGCTCATATTGCCTATGAGTACTTTCTCTACTACCCAATAGCAATCGCAGTTGGCGTTCAATATCTGGCAAGAACCAAAGAACCAGTTCCAGCCGCGAACTATGCTCGCGTGGTGCGCCTGCGCCTTACGAACGCTTAAAAATCCATGAGCACTCTGATTCCCGAAGTCATTTTCTGGTCATGCGTCTGCGCGGTCGTCTACAACTATGCCGGTTATCCGGTTGTGTTGTTCGCCCTGTCGATGCTTTCACAGGCGAAATCTGATCTTCGCTTTCTTTTTGGAAGCCGGGCACGCCGCCGCCGCCCTTCAAAAGGCAATCTCCCGACCGTAGCAATATTGCTATCCGCCTACAATGAAGAGGCGGTGATCCGGGCGAAGGTGGAGAATTGCCTCGAACTCGATTATCCGCATGATCGTATCGAATTTCTTATCGGGCTCGACGCCCCTCAGGACTCCACGCCCGAGATTCTTGCACAGATGCACTCCAGCCGCCTGCGGGTGCGCCAGTTCCCTAATCGGCAAGGTAAGCTCGCCGTGCTGTGCATCTTAGCTCAGCAGACGAAAGCGGACATTGTGATCAGTACCGACGCCAATACAATGCTTAAACCAGACTGCGTCCGTACACTCATTCGCCATTTCTCTGATCCTCGTGTCGGAGCGGTGAGTGGTGAGGAGATTCGAGTCACAGCTCGTGGCACGGATGCTGCCGGTGAATCAATCTACTGGCGCTACGAATCGGCTTTAAAGTTCCTCGAAAACCGCCTCAATTGCTCGTTAGGGGGTAACGGCAGTGTCTTGGCTGTTAGGCGCCCGCTCTTCCGATTGGAGAAGCCATCCATTGTCGAAGACTTTCAGATCCCCCTCGACATCCGTTTCAAGGGATACCGGGTTGTCTACGACCCCGAGGCAGTTGCAGTGGAAGAAATCGCACCGACTGTCTCCGCCCAATTCGCGCGAAGAATTCGGCTTGGAGCTGG
>JBOGMU010000131.1:0-29385 GCA_050746865.1 Candidatus Acidiferrales bacterium | reverse complement strand
GTTCCGAGCCGCTTTTCTTTTCCGCACGACTTCCACGATCATCAGCACTCCTAAAAGAAGCACCGATTGAAATAAATCGTCGGTGCGGCGCGTAATAATCGCAGACCCCGCCATAGACCGGTCAATTTCCGGGCGTGGCCTATGAGCCGGCCTGGAAGCTGACGGAATGCGCTTTCGAATTTGCTCTTTGCACGTATAATCGGGGCCATCGTTGATCCTTACTGTTCTTACGTCACACATCTTGTGGGAGGCAAAATGTTGAGAAAGGGTCTGGTAGGGCTGTTCGCCTTGGGCGTGGTGGCAAGCGTGAGCGCGGCGCAAAATGCTTCAAATTTTTCGGGCACGTGGAAGCTCAACCTTTCGAAGAGTAATCCGGGCGATTACGGCCCCTCGGCACGGAGCGAAGCGATCACGCAGGACGGGTCGAAATTCACCGACAAAGTAACGTCAACAACGCAGATGGGCGAAAATGACTACACATTGACGTTTACCGCCGACGGAAAGAAAGTGACCGTGGCGCCCGATTCACCGGAAGCCAACATGGGCAACTTAACGTTGAAGGATATTACGGCCAAGGTGGACGGTGGCTCGCTCGTGCTGATGGAGGATTTGA
Organism: Candidatus Acidiferrales bacterium; assembly: GCA_050746865.1. Lineage (GTDB taxonomy): Bacteria > Acidobacteriota > Terriglobia > Acidiferrales > UBA7541 > Palsa-295. Next base: position 28,772 of record JBOGMU010000131.1, on the reverse strand, counting down.
GCTACCAAGGGCAGGTGGATATCGCAGCGCAATTGACCTACTCGCTTTCGCCGGATGGAAAGACGCTAACGATTGCGGATCACGCCGGCACGTCAATGGGCGATTTCGATACGTCGCTCGTTCTTGATAAGCAATAGGTCAGGACAACGCACACTTTCGGCATTACAGCTCTGAGCAGCAGTTTGCGCGCCGTAGCTGCGTCTTGCGTTTGTGGGAGGGTCCAAACGAATCTCCTCGGATTCGGGCCATAGTGTTTCGCGTAACGGTGTCAAGGCTATCCGCTGTTAAGATCAATCTAAGGCCGTGATTCAGGCAATGTTTGGGCGGAGGCTTGTTTTGACACAGCGTGACAACAAAACCCGAGGCAAAAAAAAGAGCAAGGCGGCAAGGAAGTTACAAAACGGCACGCGCCGGCAGAATAGCGGGGCTTCGCGCGCCGAAATCCGCATAACACCGCGTGATAAGGCCGCGGGAGAGTGGTTTGCAAAGCTGGTGGCTCTCCAAGAACGGCTCTGCGCGCCCGACGGCTGTCCCTGGGACCGCGAGCAGACGCACGCATCCCTACGCAAATACTTGATCGAGGAAACATACGAAGTCCTCGACGCCATGGAGTCAGGCGACGACGAAGATTTTGCGTCCGAACTGGGTGATTTGATGCTGCAAATCGTGTTTCACTCCGTACTGGCGGAAGCAGCGAGCCGCTTTACAATTTCGGACGTGATCGAAGCGATTTTCACGAAAATGGTGCGACGGCATCCGCACGTTTTTGGCGATGCTACAGCAACAACTTCCGGAGCCGTGCTGAAAAAATGGGAGGAGCTGAAAGCAAAGGAGCGGGCGCAAAAACGTGGAGGCGCCGACAAAGAAGAAACGACAGAGTCCGTGCTTGCCGGCGTGCCACGATCGTTGCCGGGAGTGCTCGAGGCATATCAACTGACACGGCGAGCCTCGCACATCGGTTTTGACTGGGACAGCCTGCAGGGGATATTCGACAAAATCGAAGAGGAAAAGCGCGAACTGGCTGAGTTCGCGCATGCTACTCCGCAGACAGGCGACAGTGCAAACTCGCACGCAGGCGCAGAAACAATGAGCAATTCGGCACGCAAGGAAGAAGAAGTAGGTGATTTGCTTTTCGCCACCGTGAACGTGGCGCGATTTCTCGGCGTCGATCCCGAAATCGCGTTGAAAAAAGCGAATCGAAAATTCAAAGAGCGGTTTCAATGGATGGAAGGCGCAGCAGCACTCGGAAATCGGCGACTCGCAGATGTCCCTCGTAAACGCATGGAAGAGCTTTGGAATAAAGCGAAAGAGTCTGCGAATACTGCTGTTGGGTCGTCGTAGCCGGCATCAATAGCTTGGGCGTCCGTTTTAACGGCTGCGATGAAATAGATGCTGCTTAACGTCAGGCCAGAATTCTGAAAATGCATTCCCCGCCATCCGCCCTAGGAAGCCTTCTCCTGTGCGAATCAGTGCGTCGTTGGCATTCGCCTCACTCGATGGCAGCCACGTATTGGCCAGAAAATTACTGCCCGTATGTGTGACTGAAGACCAGATGCACTCGTGGCGCTGTTTAAACCGAGAACGATTGGCAAAATACGGAAGGTGCAATTCCGCCGAGGCAAGCAAACAATAGGAGGAATCGGCCGAGTACAGCGGAGGTCGTTGTCATAGCGATGATTTTCGCCCTCGATGCGAAACGCGGACGGAGAGCGAATCCTTCGTCAGGCTACCTAAGCAACCCTGCGAGGAAAATACAGAACACTCCTGGAGATAAGGGGGTAGGCTTTGTAAGGTTTATTGCGCTGTTGCGGAATCGGCGGAAGGTTTGTCTGCCACGGCAGCATCGCTTGAGACTCTTGCACGTTCACGCGAGCCATGGTCGTTGTTTTTGTCCGCGAAGTAATTGCGTTCGGAAAGCGTGCGGTACATGCGTCCGCCGATTTCGGAAGCGTGAGGGCCGCTAATGATGCGGGCGCCGCCGTGAAGAAGTACGACGATAACGATCTTAGGATGGGCCTGATCGGCATATGAGACGAACCAGCCGAGTCGGCCGCCCAGGCGTTCGTCGTTGCAGGTGCCAGTCTTCGCGAGCGCTTGCTCTCCATTTGGGTCGAAGCTGCGCTGCGCAGTGCCATAGAGCACAGCCGCCAACATGCCCTGCTGGATGTCCGGCACGATAGCCGCGATGTCAAACTGGTCGCGAACGCGCGGCTTGAAATTCTTTACCTCATCTTCGGACTGCGGATACTGCAGGTAGTATTGTGTGCCGCCGTTAGCAAGAGTGGAAACAAGCGATGCAAGCTGGAAGGGCGTGATGCGAATTCCCTCGCCGAAGCTCGACATGCGCGCGACACCGCCGAAAAGCGGAGGCGAAGGCGGCAGCGAGCCCGGCTGCTCCAGCGGCAGGTTGTAACCGACTTTCTGCCCTAGGCCGAACATGGCGTCGTACTGGATCACGCGCTGGAACCAGAGGCGCGATCCGACCTCTTCGAAAAACTTGTTATTGGAGTGCGCGAGCGCTTCCGTCAGATCCATGTAGCGGCGCGGCGCGATAGGAAGCATTGTGTCCTGGGTGATCACGCCTTCCTTGAGGCCTGCGAGCGCGATGAAGGGCTTGATCGTGGAACACGGCTCGAATCCGGCGGAGTAAGCCATTTTCTGGCCGACGATTGTAAGAATGCGACCGTCACTCGGATCAACGGCGACAACCGAACCCTTCTCGTGTCCCAACGCGTCAATCGCGGCCTGCCGGACGGCCGGATCGTCAACTGTAACAATGTCGCCCTTTGCCGGGTCATTGGGCGCGAAATAGCGGCGGGCCCGCGTCTTAGTGCGCGCGGCCGCGTGCGCCGATGGTTTTGCGGCACTTTTAGACGCGGAGTGAGACGCTAATCTGGACGAACGCGTTCCTGAGTCGCCTGCGCCTCGAACGCCAAAGGACGCAAGTGCGATTAGACAGAAAACCGCTAGTAAACGAGATACGGCTGGGTAGTGTTGCATTAAATCCGCCGGCCCTTTAGTACTTCCCCCGGGTCCAAATACAGGAAGAGTGTAAGAAACGGAGAGGATGTCCGCAACACTAAAACCCCGGACGATTTTCCAAGAGACACGCCTTCACAGGCAACTGGCCGATGGAGCAGGGCGTTTCGAGGCCGCAGCCTCGCATTAGCACTGAAGATCAGACATCCAAGCCGATGGAACGCATCAACTCAAGCGCGTTGCTGGTCTGAACAACGCCGGGCGTGAGGCGATAGTCGAAACGGAGCTTTCCATCGTCAAGGTGGTCTTCAAAATGGGCATTTGCGACGCGGTCACCAAGCAGTTTGGCTATTTCGGCGAGCGAAAGATCGTGCGTGGTGACGAGGCCGACGGCGTTGCGTTGGAAGAGCGCGCGCACAAGCGCTTCCGCGCCCACGCGACGGTCATGAGAATTGGTGCCGGAAAGAAGCTCGTCGAGGAGGAATAGAACCGGCGTGGGCTTTTGAGCCATGTCCATGATCAGCTTCAAGCGAGTGATTTCGGCGTAGAAACGCGAGATGCCACCTTGCAATGAATCAAGGACGCAAACCGATGCGGCAATGGCGAGCCGCGAGATACGGAGTCTCTTTGCCCGGACAGGCGCCCCGCATTGCGCAAGCACCGCATTTACACCGACGGCGCGGACGAAAGTGCTCTTTCCCGCCATGTTTGGGCCACTTATGATCACAACGCGCAATTCCCTGCCGAGCACCAAATCGTTGCGGACAGCGCTGCTCTCCGGCATGAGCGGATGCGCCAAGCCTTCGGCTTCGTAGCATGGAGATTCGTTCGTGAATTCCGGGAAAATGTCGTGCGGATGCTCATACGAGTAGCCAGCGAGATCGGATAAGGCTTCCATTTCGCCAAGCGCGGCCAGCCAGCCCCGAATCTCCGAACCGGATGATCTTCGCCATGCGTGGATCGCGAGAACAAATTGCGCGCTCCAGAAAATGAAAGGGTTGAGCAGTGCAACAAGATAACTACGGCGAGAGCGCAAGCTGTCAGTGAGCCTTGCAAGCCTTGCGACGCGCTCCGAAGCCGAGTGTTCACCACGAGACAGTGCGCGCTGAAGCGCGCTCAGCTTTGAGGACGAAAAGGGTTCTTTTTCCATGCGCTCCAGCACTTCTGAGATGAACTGAACATCATGAACCGCGTTTTCGATGGCGAGAGCGTGAGGCCCGTAACGCTTGCTGAGCCGCGATGCTATGAGTGCGTTGATTGCGCTGATGCCCACCGCCGCATACCAAAAGCCCCAGCCAATCCACCCAACCAGGCTCGTCGCCCATATCGCAGCGAGAAGTGGCAATAGAATGCGCAAGTACTTTGGAGCGGGAATCTCACCGGATTCTCCCCAAGCCGTGAAAGCGTCCGGCCGTCCTGCGGCATCGATGCCTTCGCTTAGAACTGCCAATTCTTCGCGAAAGCGGAGGCGATCTCGCATCTCATTGACAGCCGCCTGGCGTAAGAGCACTTCTTCTGGAATAGCCGGGGTCAGTAGCCATGAGGCGAGCATTTGTTCGCCGGCGCACGTGCGCGCCGTACACAGCAATTCGAATACAGAGCCGGACCCGAATATGTCGAGATCGCGTGCGTAAGGGTGCTTCGAGTCGAGGAAGCGCTCGCCGTTTTGGCCCGTGCCGATCCAACGGTTGTTAAGACGCGCGAGTCCACGTTCATAAAAGGCGATCGCCCGGCGGCAGTCTCTCAGCGCTCGCAGTACACGCGAATGGATAACCGCGAAAAAGATGAAGACCGCCAGCGGTATCCCAGCCCAATAAAGAGAACTTTTTGAGAAGAGAAGCCAAATCGCGACTGCGATAGCGCTGATGATCAGCAAAAGAATCGTGTACGCCAGGCGATCGTCTCGAGATTTGTAGACGACTTCGGCTGCGCGCAGTTCTTCCATGCGGCGCTGATACTCGGCTTGTGGGTTTCGTTGCGGTGCGCGTGCGGGAGAATCCATCGAGTGCGGCTTATTTTATCCCTACACCGCTGCGGCTGCGCGCGGAAAATCTTGGCTAGCCCGCACTTCTTCGGATTGGGCGCGATGGCGGTCGCCATGAGCGGCTAGAACGAGAAACCATTGGAAGCAACTGAGATCGCCAAAGAGTGGATGCGGAGAAAAATGGGCGTGGAGATCAGCGGTGGTGGCAGCGAGAAGTTCGCAGGCGCGCTTTCGAGCTGCCTCGAATTCTCTCAGCAATTGGTCGTGCGGCCAACGACCAGTTGGCTGAATCTGTTCCGGACCGCGCCGGGGATGGGTACGATCGCGAAGCATCGCGACGAGGCTTTCGGGGCTGCCGGGATAACCGCTGTGGCGGGCCGGATATGGTCCCTGTTTAAGTGCATTCTCGATGAAGCCACGACCGCGATGTTCGACGAGGACCACGTGCTCCAGATTCTCTGCGATTGACCAACGACCTGGTTCCGGCTTGTACGCCATTTGCGTTGGCGATAGCCTCTGGATAAACGCCACCAGCCTGTCGCGGGATTCCGCGAGATGCTTCGCCGCGAAATCCCTTTCGGCAGCCGTCATCGGCATGGCTTACTCCTGAAGTTTGGAGCGGCTAGCGTCCCGATTTGCCGGCCTGGGCAGCCGCAGCTTTCGGAGCGCCGGGCTTTTCCGATTCGGCGGACGGCTTCTTATCGCCGTTTGACGAACCGGCAGGAATCAGGCCAAGCGATTTGCGCAATTCGTGATCGATCTTTTCGCGAATCTCCGCATTGTCACGCAGGAAAGTGCGGGCGTTTTCGCGTCCTTGGCCGATGCGTTCGCCCTTATAAGAGAGCCAGGTGCCGGACTTCTCGACGACGCCCTTGCTGACGCCGAGGTCGATCAGATCGCCTTCGCGCGAGACGCCTTCACCATAAATAATGTCAAATTCTGCTTCGCGGAACGGAGCGGCGACCTTATTCTTCACGATTTTGGCGCGAGTGCGCGAGCCGACGACGCGATCCCCTTCCTTAATCGACTGGATGCGGCGAATATCGACGCGAATCGACGAGTAGAATTTCAGCGCGCGACCGCCGGTGGTTGTCTCGGGATTGCCAAACATCACGCCGATTTTTTCGCGAATCTGGTTAATGAAGACGAGGCAAGTCTTCGACTTATTCACGATGGCGGTGAGTTTGCGCAGCGCTTGGGACATTAGCCGGGCCTGCAAGCCCATCTGTGGTTCACCCATATCGCCTTCGAGTTCGGCCTTGGGAACGAGCGCGGCAACCGAGTCCACAACAATAATATCGACCGCATTGGTGCGGATGAGGGCTTCGGCAATGGAGAGCGCCTGCTCGCCATTGTCCGGCTGAGAGACGAGGAGATTATCGACGTCAACTCCGAGCTTGCGAGCGTATGCAGGATCGAGCGCATGTTCAGCATCGATGAAGGCTGCCTGGCCTCCAAGCTTTTGCGCTTCGGCGATTACGTGCAAGGTCAGCGTCGTCTTGCCACCGGATTCCGGGCCATAGACCTCAATGACACGCCCGCGCGGGAATCCGCCCACACCCAGCGCAGCGTCAATCGAGATCGATCCCGTGGGGATCACATTGACTGGGACGAGCACGTCGCGGCTGCCCAGCCGCATAATAGAGCCCTTGCCGTAGTCCTTTTCGATCTGGGAAATCGCAAGCTCAAGATTTTTGATTTTTTCGTCGGTCATTTTGCCACCTCGTTTAGTGTCCTGTGGGACGCAGGCGGCCCGATTCTATCAAAGTGCGGCTAGGGCGGCCCTTTTCTTTACGAGAGAGGAGGATAGCACGAGGCGAAGAAAAGGCAAATAGAATATTTTACGAAAAAGCACTCCATTGGAGCTTCGCTGTTGCACCGTAATGGCTTGCTATTCGGGGCTGTTAGCTGGCAGACGGAAAAGAAGGTCGTGCGACATGCCTGCCGCGCGGAGGCGGACCCAGAGGAAGCAGCGGGGGCGTGCGAGGACCAATTCTTCGGCGCCGAGAGCGAGCGAATAGTCGCGCACAGTGCGGGCAATTTCACTTGGTTCCCAAAGCGTTTCAAAGACGATCTCGCTAGGCCGCTCCCGTGTACGAATGTCCTCCAGAGCCTGCTCCATGGCTGATTCGGTGATGACGCACGGCTCGGTGCGCGCACCCAACTGGCGCTCAACCGAATAAAGCGCGGTGTGATCGATATCGTCGGCGAACGCCACGAAGAGCATCTGACTTGGATTGTGATAGTGCACAGGAATCATGCGGGAGGACTCAATGAGTGCAAATGGGAGAAGCTGTGAACAATCACGATAACGATTGTCACGCTCGATGGGAAAAACGCCGCAGCCCCATTGCGCCGCGAGCGCTGTAGAGACATCTTGCGCGGAAGCCACACCAAGATTTACCAGCAAACGCCCGAGGCGTTGGGAGCCCGATTCGCGTTGCGCAGCCAGAGCCGATTTGAGTTGGTCGCCGGTGATGACGCCACGCCCCACAAGGAGCAAACCAAGCGGGACGCGATGAATTCGCAATAGGGGCTCGTCCCGGAGCTTCAGCAGGCTTGTGAATTCCTGTGTAATTACCTGCTCAAAACAATCGAGGGAGCAATACCAGCGGCCCTGAAGAAGCACACCTTCGCTCGCGCTGTGTAGGATGCGCCGCCGCAGCGATTTGCGAACCGGACATTCGGGATTCTCGCACTCCACAACATCCTTCCTTCCAGGAATGAGCCCGCGCCCAGACCTTGGGGTTGACGACGAATCAGGTCTCCAGAGACTGGAGACGTTGATTGGCTTGAGCGATATCCGTGATGCGAAGTCCATAATTACCATCCACAATGACCACTTCTCCGTGAGCAATTACCCGCCCAGACACGATTAATTCCGCCGGCTCCTGCACGCTACGGTCTAGCTCAATCACTGAGCCAGGATGTAATTCCAAAATGTCGCGCAGGAGCATTTCGCGCTGGCCAAAGCGAAGACTGGCTTCGAGTTCGACATCCAACAGCAAATCGAGATTAGCGGGGGGAGCGGCGTCTGCCGCTTCTGCGTCCGATTGTGCGTGCTGCATTTGCGCGCCGGAATTGCCGATGGCCGCGTCCGGCAGCGGTGCGGTCAGAGCTGCATGCAGTTCGGGGCTGATCGCGAGTGTCCATTGGAGCGGAACGACCCTAGGCGCGGCGAAAATCCACGGCAGATGAGCGACCGGTTGCCATTCAGGCGCTGCGTTCGCCTCTAGCCCGAATTGAACCTCGCCGCCGAATTTCGATTTGCAGGCTGTGGATGCGACACCCGCGAATTGGCGAAGGATCTCGCTTAGAGCGTCGACCCGGCCTTCATCGAACGCGACGGAAGCGTTCTGCGGCTCGGACATGAGCAATTGCGTGAGACGAACGGCATCTGGACGAGCGATTTGGAAGGCTAGTTCGCCGTTCAACTGACCTGAAACTTTGAACCGAGCCCAAGTCGTTTCAGCAGGTGACTCATCTTGCGGTGCCGGCGAATGCGGCGTCAATGTGAACGGTGCGCCCGCGAGTTCCTCCAGCACCTGCGTAGTGCTCTCGGCCCAAATCCGTGCAAAATCCTGGTCGGCCACGGACATGTTTGGCAAGGGATTCGTGCTCATGGGCTCTCCTTTTCGAGCAGTTCTGGCGGCGGCAGAATTTCTTGGACGAGCGCGCCCCGCGCCGGACCACAACTGACAGGAACGGCGGAAAAAGCAGGTGTGCCATTGACAGGCATGGACATTGAATCGCGCAATGAGTGCCCCAGCGGCAAAATCTTTCCGGGCTGCATTTCGACCACATCCCGAATCAAGAGAGGAATGTGGCGAAGCTCGAGGCCAACGTCGAATTTTGCTTCGAGAAGACGCTCGCGCAAGCGCGCGCCCGCATCCCCGGAGTGCCTCCGTCGGCGCGTCATTCCTTGCTGCGCCAATTTGCGAAGAAGCAGATTCGATACCACGCCAGGAAAAACCAGATTGAGCGTGCCGCGGACATCCGTGATTTGGATTTCAAAACTTAGGTTAAGGACGCGCTCAGCAAGGGGCATTACCGTGCTGATCTGCGCCTGCTGCAGCCGCTCGCCCATAGTGAATTGCAGCGGCAGGGCCATTTGCCATGTGGCTTGCAGCTCCCGGCAGAGCACCTGAACAACGCTTTCGATGATCTGCTGCTCGATTTCGGTAAGGTCGCGAATCTCGCCAATTCCCTCCCCTGACCCTCCCAGAAGCAGATCGATCATTGGGAAAATCAGCGAGAGGTCGATCTGGATCGCGCCGAGTTCCTCGATGGGCATGAGCAGGACCGTGGTGAAATACGTCTGCTCCGGAATGCGGGCAAGGAACTCGTTGTAAATAAGCTGTTCTACGGCTACGAGACTCGTCTGAAATCCCACGCGAAGGTACGCACCGAGCGAATTGGCCAGATTGGGAGCGAAGCTTTCATGCAGCGAGGTGATCTGCCTCACTTGATCCTTCGTAAGCTGGCCTGCCTGCCGAAAGTCACACTCCTTTACAACGGCACGGTTGATCTTTTCTGTTCGACTCGCACCGCTTTTGGCAGCGTTGAAAAGCCTGTCAATCTCTTCCTGATTGAGGATTTTTTCCATCAGGCGAACTCCTTCACAGGCCGCGCAATTATGGGCGCTATAGTCGGTTTGCGCACTGCGGGCGCGTGTCCGGCCTCCAGCATTTCACGCATCCTGACGCGAAGCCGAAGAAGGGCGGCCGTGTGAATCTGGGAGACGCGCGATTCTCCGATACCCAGCACCTCGCCCACTTCCTTCATAGTCAGCTCCTCGAAGTGATAGAGAGCGAGCACCTGCCGCTCTCGATCGGGAAGCTCGCCAATGGCGGTTTCGAGCAGCCCGTTCATCTCCGAGCGCAGCGCCTGATGATACGGATTTTCCTCTTCTCGTTCTGCGCGATGCTGTAGGCCTTCGTCTTCCGCGCCTTCGCCCGTGTCTGCCTGCAAACTGCCGACGTCAAGACCGCGCAAATCGCCGAGAAGCCGCTGCAGATCCTCGAGAGACATCTGAAGTTCGCCTGCGATTTCCGGTTCCGTAGGGTCGCGCCCGAGTTTGGCCTTGCAGGAAAGAATCGCTTGTTCGAGGCGGCGTGCCTGACGCCGCAGCGCGCGCGGGCTCCAATCGACTTGCCGAAGGCTGTCGAGGATTGCGCCTCGAATGCGAAACTCGGCGTAGTGCTTGAGCTGCACATTCTTGCCGGGATCGTATTTCTTCACCGCGTCGATGAGGCCAATGATCCCGGCATGAACCAGGTCCTCGAGCAAGACCTGCGGCGGCAGTCGATCGTGTATGCGGCGCGCGATATATTGCACCTGCGGAAGATGCTCGAGCAAAATCTGTTCGCGGCGACCTTCGTCCATTTGCGTAGCGGCTTGCAGCGTCATATATCAACCTCGGTTGGATAAAACACGTTTCATGGGTTGTCATTGAACAACCCCCATGGATTGCACTGAAACAACCGGCGGAATTTCGGCCGGCGAGAGCACCACAATACGCGGGACAAAGGGTTCGAGCATCCGCCGTAAGTGGAAGCGGGCCGGCGTGCCGCAGAGCATCACCGGCGAAGCGACGGCATACTGGTCGCCAGCGACAAGCCGGAGCCCGTCCAAAAGTTTTCGCAAGAAGCCGGTTTGCATCGCGACTGTGCGTGTGGCTGCCGCCTGCGGCTCGAATGTACGATTGATTTCCTCTTCGAGCGCCGGATCGATCGCGACGACTTTGAGCTTGCCGTCTTCCTGAAGTAGCGGCTGTACAAGCGCGCGCCCGAGAGCCTGGCGGACTGCTTCGACCAGCGCGACCAAACTACGATTCGTAGCGGCTGCATCGATGAGAGTTTCAAGGATCGTCGGCAAATCGCGTACTGAGACCTGCTCACGCAGAAGTTGCTGCAACACTTTTTCGGTCTCGCCAAGGCTGAGCACGCGTGGCACGAGCTCTTCGACGAGTTTCGGATGAGTATCCGAGAGCGCATCCAGCAGCCGCTTCGTTTCCTGGCGCGTGAGGACTTCGTGCGCATGGCGACGGACAACTTCGGCAAGATGCGTGGCGATGACAGATGTTTGCTCGACAACGGCGTAGCCAGCGCCTAAAGCCGCATCGCGCAAATTGGCGGGAATCCACCGCGCAGGAACGCCGAAGGCAGGTTCACGCGTCGCGATGCCTTCGAGTGGGGGAGGCGTCGCGTCTGAACTAATGGCTAGCAGCCAATCGAGATGCGTTTCACCGCGCGCGATTTCTACACCGCGGAGACGAATCACGTATTCACGCGGCTTGAGGCGCATATTGTCCGTAATGTGAATCGCAGGAACGATGAATCCCAGTTCTGTGGCAAGGTGGCGTCGCAACGAACGTATGCGTGGAAGCATCTCACCGCCCTGCTTCTGGTCAACAAGAGCGATGAGTCCGTAGCCCACTTCGACGCTCAACTCATCCAATTTGAGAAGGCCCTCCAATTGTTCCTGCGCGCCAGGCTTCGTTTGGACGTCCGGCTCTTTTAATGCGGCCGTCGCTCCGGCAGCGGGGATGCGATAGCCAAGGAAGCCCGTGAGGCCAGCCATCAGTAAAAACGAAAACTTTGGCAGTCCAGGCACAAGTGTTAGCGCGAGCATCACGCCCGAAGCGATGAGCAAGGCGCGGCGGCCGGAAAACAGTTGACGCTGAAGGTCGACGCCGATCGTCTCGTCCGATGAAGCTCGTGTGACGACCAATCCGCCAGCAACCGAAATAAGCAGCGATGGAATAAGAGTGACCAGTCCATCGCCAACGGTGAGGATGGTGTAAGTTTTTAGCGCATCCTGCAGGGTCATCCCAAGCTGAAAGACGCCAATGAGAAAACCGGCGACGATGTTGATTGCTGTGATCAGGATTGTGGCAAGCGCATCGCGCTGGCTAAACCGCGCGGCGCCATCCATCGCGCCGTAAAATTCGGCCTCGCGTGCAATGGCCTGGCGGCGTTCGCGCGCGAGTTTTTCATCGATAAGGCCCGCGTTCATGTCCGCATCGATAGCCATCTGCTTGCCCGGCAGAGCATCGAGAGTGAAGCGAGCGGCAACTTCCGCCGTGCGAACGGCACCATGGTTTACGACGAGATATTGAATCGCGATGAGCGCCAGAAAAACGACAAAGCCGACAACGTAGTTCCCTCCTACGACGAACTGGCCGAATGACTCGATCACATGGCCCGCGGCCGCCGTACCTTCGTTACCGTGAAGAAGAATGCGCCGCGTGCTCGCCAGGTTCAGCGAAAGGCGAAAAAGCGTGAGCAGCAGCAATAACGTGGGGAAAACCGAGAATTGCGCCGGTCGAAGAATTTGCAGCGAGCTCAGAAGAACGAGGACGGCGAGCGTGATGCTCGTAGCCAGAAGCAGGTCCAACAGGAATGCGGGAACAGGTACCATCATCACGAACACGATTGCCACCGCAGCAATCGGAACGAACGTGCCGCCGCTAAGCTTTGCAGCAGGAGCCGAAGTTGTCGACGCAATGGCCATTATCGTCAGGGTCTTGCAGGATTTCCTTTCGGGTTGGGTACGGCCGGGCCACTCGCGCCCCGCCCTTCGGCTTCGGCACGGGCGCGAGCTTGTGCCTGAGCGCGATAAATAAAAGCGAGCACCTCGGCCACAGCCACGTAGAGCTTCGCCGGAATGGACGCGCCAATTTCGACCGTTCGGTAGAGAGCGCGAGCCAACGGCGGATTTTCAACGATAGGGATCTCATGCCAACGCGCTTCGCGTTTGATCTTTTCGGCAATGATCCCACGACCTTTGGCGAGTACGATGGGCGCAGCCATCTTTTCGGGGATGTATTGCAGCGCGACTGCGAAGTGATCCGGATTTGTGATGACGGCTGTCGCCCGTGTTACCTGCTTCATCATCAGACGACGGCGCATTTCTCCTCGACGACGACGAATACGTCCGCGAATCGCCGGATTCCCTTCGGTATCCTTAAACTCGTCTCGGATTTCCTGCTTCGTCATTCGCAACGAGCGCTCATAGTTCCATTTCTGGATGCCGTAATCCGCGCCAGACCAAACGAGCAGCACAAGCCCACCCTTCCAGGAAAATTCGTAGAGGATAGAGGCGAGCCAATCGGATGCCTGGCCAAGGCCCATTTGCGAGGAGTGGATCAGCGACATCCATTCGCGCACGATGATCGTCGCGGCGATATCGAGCAAAACTGACGCGGGTATCAGCGACTTCAACATCGGGCTCAAGCCGCCGACGGAAAACAGGCGCGAAATATTGCTCGCCGGATTGAAACGCTCCCAGTTGGGCTGAAATGCCGCAGGCGCAAACACGAAACCACCCTGCACAAACAACGCAACCGCGGAGATAGTCCAGGCCAAGGCAAGGGGCGGGGCGGCCCAGCGAACGGCGCTTGTTCCGGTGACGTTCAGAATGGGCGTGATCGAGTTCACATCAGGCCGGGAAGAAGCCGAGAGAAGATGACGGAAAAGGTCTCGCCACGACGAAATCCATCCGGCTTGCCCGAACCGCAGAAGCGCTGCCACTCCGAGAAGGGTCATAGCAGAGGGAAGTTCCCGGCTGCGGACGAGTTGGCCCTTCTCGCGCGCTTTCTCGCGCCGCTTCGGCGTGGCTCGTTCTGTTCGCTGTTCATCGGCCATTGGGATACCGTTCCACGCGAGAGCCTCTGGACGTCTCGACTAATGCACGAGCGACAGCAGATTCTCCAGGCTTTCGAGCGCGTGATAGAAGTAGTGGCCAAGCAGCGTCGGCCAGAACGCCACCGCTCCGTACATCACCGCAAGCCCGAGCAGCACCTTCACGGCGATTCCGAAGAACATCGCCGGGAATTGCGGCGCGGCCTTGGCGAGAAAACCGATCGTCAAATCGACGAGCATTGTGGCGAGAATCACCGGGAACGCTATTTCCGTTCCGATCAGCCACATCGCGCCGGACATGCGCATAAACTCCTGTACGGGCATATAACCGGAAGCCAACGCGCCGAGCGGCACCATCCGAAAGCTCACAGCCGTGGCGCGTAGGAGCCATCGATGCACTCCGAGCTCCATGAAGATGAGCAGCGCTATAAGTTCGTGAAATGTGGAAAGCACAGTGATTTCGACTTGCGAATTCGGATCGATCACGTTGACCAGCGAAAATCCGAATTGGAAACCAATAAGCTGCCCAGCGAGCAGCATTCCATCGAACACGAATTGCGTCGCGAATCCGGCTATCGCCCCTACTGCAATTTCGCTGAGCGCCAGTCCGACCCAATGGCCCATGCCCGCCGATACCAGATTCGCCGGCGCAGGGCCGGAAATGTAGACCGGGAGTAGCAGCGCCGTGAGCAACACCGTGAGTGCAGCCTTCACTTGGTTCGGAACCGACTGGTTGCCGAAGAAAGGCGCAAAGGTCATGAGCGCACCCACTCGAATGGCGACGAGCACGGCACGGCTGATATCGAGTTCGAGCACCGATCACCAAGAATCGTGGATCCTCATTGCACGAAGTGATGGAAGTCGCTAAAAAGGGCGACAGTGAACATGACGAGCTTGCGCATCATCCAAGGCGCAAGCCAAAAGGCGAAAGCGCCGACCGCCGCTATGCGCGGGACCGTCGAAAGTGTGGCATCCTGCATCGACGTAAGTACCTGCCCCAAGCTAATCAACGCGCTCACGAGCATTGCCGCGGCCAAGATGGGCGCGGACACAACGAACGTCGCTTCCAGCGTGCGGCGCGTTAGATCTATCACTTCAGCTGCGGACACAGGCTCATCTCCATACAATCAGCGTGTTACGAAAAGCTTTTTAGAAGCGATCCGACAACGAGATTCCATCCGTCGGCGACAACAAAAAGTAAAATTTTCAGAGGCGTGGAAATGATTACGGGTGGCAACTGGAGCATACCCACCGACGTGGTAACCGCCGCTACGACCATATCGACCACCATGAATGGTAGGAAAAGAATTGCGCCGATCTGGAACCCCATCTTCAACTCCGAAAGGATGTATGCAGGGATCACGACGCGCATCGGCAAATCGGACGGTTGCGCGGGTCGCGGAAGACCCGCAATTTCCGTAAGGAGCGCCAGGTCTTTTTCGCGCGTGAACTTCAACATGAAGTCGCGCAGCGGCACCGAGCCGCGCTCGATTGCCTGGACGGCTGTGATGCGATTGTGTTCGAAGGGCACGATTGCAGCGGTGTTGATTTGGGTGCCGAGTGGGGCCATGACGAAGTAGGTGAGAAACAGGGCCAAACCAATAAGAGTCTGATTGCTGGGCGTGTTCTGCGTGCCGAGTGCCTGCCTGAGAAAATGAAAGACAATCAGGATACGCACGAAGGGCGTCATGGAAAGGATGAGCGCCGGGAGGATCGTCAGAAGCGTGAGGAGGATGACGATCGTCCACGTCGTCGTGTCGGAGGCGGGCGGCAGCTTGAGCGGTATTCCCTGCAACGATTGCGGAGCGGCAATCACAGGCGTCGCCACTAGCAGCAGTGGCGCGACGCAGAAGAAGATTTTGGCTATCGAACAGGCGCGCATACGTTTCCTGAGGACGCTACGAGCGTCAATCTGCGGGAGCGTCTCCTTCGTCGCAAATATGCGCTGCGGCACGCTCACACGTGACATCAGACAACAACGAAATGGAATTCGCTGTACCGGCGATTAAGAAGCGCTGGTCCTGGTATCCGATGACCGCTACGAAGTTTCGGTTTCCGAGCGACAGAGTCTCGCAAATAGATAGCTCGCGCCTTTTTTTCCATAGCGAGGGCCGTGCGATGCGTCCGAACGCACCGCGCACGAACTCCATAACGGGATTTGCGGCGACAGCATGTGTTTCTATTTGCATCGATTCTTGCCTCAAACCAACTCAGCCAGTCGCACGGCCAGCTTGTCCCCGAACACTTGGAACTCACCCCATGCAATCAGGACTTTTGCGATCTTGACGGGAATATTCGCTCCCGCCGATTGTGATGTCGTCACAACTGAGCCTTTTTCCAGCCGGAATAGATCGCGAACCGTCAGCGCCACCACCGGGACTTCAACCGTCACTGGCGCCGGAATGTGCAGAAATGCGGCAAATGGATCGTCCGCGACTGGAAGCGCGGCTGCTGGCACGGAAGCTACAGTGGCGGATGCCATGGCTCAGTGCTGCACCAAAAATTCGGTGAAGTAGACTTCCGTGCACTGCAATTCGGGAACGCTCGCATTAATTGCTTTCAGCAAATCGCCTTTCAACTTCGTTTTCCCGCCGGGCGTCAGCAGCGCATCCACACTCTGGGACCCGAGCACGCCGAGAATGGTGTCGCGGACACGCGGTACGTCGGCCGCCTGTTTGTCTTTGTCGTCTTCTTTGGCCGGTGCAGCGAGTCCGAGGTCTATGCTCACACGCAGATAGCCGCTGCCCGAGGGATCCTGCAAGTTCACGACAAAACTATCGAGCGCGAGAACCGAATTGACTTCAGTTGTCGGTACGGTTGCGCTCGGTTTGCTTGTCGAGGAGCGTTTCCACATCCACCCGCCCACACCTGCGCCGATTAGAAGGACCGACGTGATCAGAATCAGCGGGAGTTTAAATTTCCTCTTCGTAGGCGCATTCGCCGCTGGGGTTGGGGCTGTCATGGTCGCAACGAAGATATGCAATTGAAACGCCGAAATGACCTGGAAGCGGACAGAATTTGCCCAGCGACGATGCCTTTGTAAGTTGCTGAATCTCGAATAGTTCCGACGTCGCGCACGCACGCACGACGCTGCTCCGTGTGTTTAGTAGGCCGCGCAGAGCCGAAATATTGGAATGGTCTAATGAAGGTGCGCTTGCGAAGGCTGATATCTGCTTTTGCAATCAACCTTCGCCAGCGCTTGCGTCTAGTGCGCGTGAAGTATTTCTCACTGAATCAGATTGATCGTATCCTGCATGATCGTATCGAGCGTGGTGACCACCTTGGCGTTTGCCTGATAGCCGCTTTCCGCCACGATTAAATTGGCAAATTGGGTAGAGATGTCCACGTTCGATTGCTCGAGGGAGCCGCCCGAAAGCGTGCCGCGTCCACCGGTGCCCGGAATACCGACGTTGGGTGCGCCGGATGCGAGAGTGGCGAGAAACTCGTTCTTACCGTTGCGCGAGAGCCCTTGCTGATTGGCGAACGTCGCAAGCAGGATCTGGCCGAGCGGCTGTGTTTGACCATTGCTAAACGTGCCCTCGATAATGCCATCCGAATTGATCGTGTACGTGGTTAGCGATCCGCTTGTATAGCCATTCTGCAGCGTCGAGGCCGCGGCCAAAGGCGCGGCGACCTGCGTCAACTGGCCGGCACCCGCAGCATCAAAGAGCTGCCAGGTGAAATTCAGTGTGTTGGCACCATCTGCCAAATTTGGAATTGCGATTCCAGCGACATCCGCGGCTGGCGCTGTGAGTTGGCCTGCGCCATTGAACGTAAGCGTGCCGCTCTTAATCGTGACGGGATTGCCGGTTTGGCCCACATCCTCCGCAGGAATGGTGATGCTGTAGTTCCACTGCCCTGCCGCGGTGTTCGTGAAATTGTATGTGAGGATATGCGACGCACCGAGCGAATCATAGACCGTGAGCGGTGTACTGAATTTATCTCCAACGGCCGATCCCGAGTCGAGATTCAGCGATAGCTGCGCCGTAGTGGTCGGATTCGGCGGGTTAATGGTGCCGCTTGAAATCGTCAGCGGGCCGGGTGTCTGATTCGTGTTGATGGTTCCGTTCGCGGCTTGATAGCCCTGGATAACGGAGCCGTTCGACGAGACAAGTGTGCCATCGGTCTGGACGGTAAGATTCCCGGCGCGTATGTAAACCTGTGCGCCATTGTCCTCGCCAACCAGAAATCCGTTGCCTTGAATCGCTACGTCCGTCGGCACGCCTGTGCTCTGAATATTGCCCTCTGTAAAGTTGGCGGGAATCGAACCGACGGACGTACCTACGCCCACTTGAATCGGATTGCCGCTGCCGCTCGAACCGATCTCCTGATAGAAGAGGTCCTGAAACGAGGCTGTAGCGCCCTTGTAAGCCGTCGTGTTCAGGTTCGCGAGATTATTTGAGATGACGGACAAGTCTTGCGAATTTGCTTGCAGACCCGAAAGTGAAGTTGCGAACGATGCCATTTGATTTCTCCTCGATTTTAGAGTCCCCCTGCTGGGTTCGAATGTCCCAGCAAGGCGTTGAAATTCTGTGTCATGCGCGCATTCGCGGTCGGCGTATCCGTCGCACCGCCCGCAGCTGAAGCCGCACCGGAAAGCGTGCCGTTAATGTCGATAAGCTGCTCAAGCTGATTGAACTGCACAAGCTGCGTTACGAACGTTGTGGGATCGACCGGGTTCAGCGGATCCTGCGACTGCAACTGCGCGCTGAGCAGTTGGATGAACGAGTCGCCCGTGAGTTGATTGCTCGGCGGCGGATTCGAGCTGTCCGAAGTCCCGGACGCACCCGAGTTGCCCGAAGTTGCCGCCTGGTTGACATGGTCAAATGCATGGATTGCCTGTGCGACCAACGGAATGACTGTTCCAATCGAAGCCATCTCTTCTTCTCCTCTCCAACCTTGTAAAAACTTCTCGCCTAAGCGATGACGCTCAATCTCGCCGAATTTCCCGTTACCGCAGCCACTTCGCTCAAATGAGAAGGCGATAACGCTGACAAGGGCGCGTTGCGAAAAAGCGACGGGAATGCCGGCGTTGCGGGCCGGCTATCCTGTTGATTGCCCTTTTGCCCGTCCGGATTTGCGCCGCTACCGATCGATCCAGCCAGCACCGATATGTGGTTCACCTGAAAATTCTTCTCTGCGAGCGAATGCTGTAGCGCCGGAAGTTCATTGACGAGCAGCGTCTGCACGTCGGCGCGTTGCACACCAATCGTTGCCGAGAGGCTGCCTTGATGGACCACAGCGCGCAGATCGATCGAGCCAAGTGCGTCCGTATCCATTGAGATGTGCATCTCCGCGCGACCCACTTGCTGATAAAGCCGGGCAGCCTGGTTTACGTCGTTCAGCGAACGGGGCAAGCTCGGAGCCACTGACGCTGAGGGCGCTGACGCCTGGTTGGGCGTGGGTGTGCCATTCGCGAGAGGCTTTGCCGCGGAAGTTGAGTCGCCTGACGGACTCGGTTGCGCAGATACGTGCGCAGCAATGTGAGCGGACTGTGTTGTTACGGCGATAGTGCTCGCAGTAGCAGAGCCGTTTGCAGTTGACGAATCTTGTGCACCGGACGCCTGCCCGCTCAAAAGTTGGACGCCTGTTTGGGACGAATCAGACGCATCCGACGATTTCGAGTTGCGCTGAGGCTGGTCCGTTGAATGCCCGCTGCTCTGCCCGGACGAGTCGTCGGAATTGTTTCCGCCTGCGGTGCCGTTGTCTTTCGCCGCGAAAGGCGACTGGGTCGCCTGCGCGCCGTTTGCAAGCGCCGCGTCAAGACCCGGCAATGCGGGTTGAATGCGTTGAGCGATGCTCTGGCGACTCTCCGAGTTTTCTTCCGCCGTTACGGTTTCATCTCCCGCAGCGGTGACTGAAACCAATGACGCCGCATTCGGCAAAGATCTTGGAGTGTTGTTGTCTTGTACCGGGCTTGCTGCGAACGCTGCGTTGCTTTGAGCGTCCTGCGCGCCGGCATTTCCCTCTCCAATTGCGGCGGGAGCGATCGTGGCGTTCTCTTGCGCCTGCGATGTGCTCTTCGGCGCGCTTGGCGTGTTCACTTCTTTCGGGGCGTCGGCGCTGCACATATTCGCTGCATCCTCTTCGTTCTGGGTCCGCGCAGGTGCATCTACCTGGGTATTTGAATCGAAAACGCGGCAGCTAACTTCATTCTTGAATTCCTGAATTCTTGGTTGAGACGAAGAACTGGCGGAGGAATCCGTATCGGGCACGGGGTTTGAAGCGTCGGTGGTCTGTTGCTTGGCGATAGCCGCATTCGTTGGCGAATACGGGCTTACTTCGCTTGCTGTAGCGTTTTGTGACCCGGCGACCAACTCGGCATCGCTCGCTGCTCCCACGTTGGGTTGGGCGTCCGCGCCAGGCGTCCGCGCATCCGCTGCTGGCGACGTGCTCAAGGAAATATCCTCCGCTGGGGTAGGGGCGGACGATGGTGTCAGTGGGGCCCCGGATGGAGAGTCGGAGGCCGAATGCCGCGCTTTATCCGGTGATGTTTCGTTCTTCGGTTCGCTGGCATGCGGATGGAGCGTCGGACCGGACTTTAGCACCCGCCGCGGCTTTGCATCCTTGGTGCCAGAAAGTATTTGCGAAAAGCTCCCCGAGTTTGACGGCTCGAATGTTTTTCGGGGTGGAGCAAAGGCTGTTAGAGCCGTATTGGAAGCCGGCTGGTTAGGATTCGATAGTGAGACGACATTCGGCATGAACAGACCTTGGGCCATCGTACAGATTGCAAATACGGCGCCATTGCTTCTGCGGCGGGCTTAGAACGAAGTTCTGGAGAAAAGTGCTTGGAATTACGGGAGTTACGTTCGGGCAGGGAGATCGCGCTGCCGAATCGGAGCAAATCTGCGCGGCTAAACACGGCAAAGCTTGCCGTGCATGCGTGGCAAGAATTATTCGTATTCGACGGAGCTTCCGCGCCGCAACAGGTAAAGCTCATCAATCCCCTGCTGCGCTTTGCGGTCTTGTTCGCGTCGGTACTCCTGGAGTTTCCGCTCGCGCAAGCCTTCGATTAACTCGCGCTTACGACGTGCGGCTTGATAAAGTTGGTTCTGCTTCACGTGTAGGCGCTCAAGAGCGGCAAGCCGGTCGAATAATTCGCGATTCCGTCGCGCACGAGCCTGCTCGGCGGATACACCCAACTGAATCTCCGCTGCCGCACTGCCACGCGAAAGCATCTCACTTCGCGAGTTCCTTGCTGCCGCTTCTTCGCGCGCAGCGGCCGCGATCTCCTCGCGCATACGCACCAACATTGCCGTTATTGCGAGCAATCGAAGGCGCTCCAATCGCTCATAGCTAGTGCGAAGCCGCAACAGGGGTTCCAGTGAAAATCGAAAGCCCATCGCATCTATCCTGGTAAGGCGAGTAGTTGAGTCCGCGCCTCGTCCAAGGTACAGCGCTCGCCCTTCTTCTGTTGCAAAAATGTCTTGAGCCGCGGCAGCACTTCCAGCGCGCGATCGAGCGCGACGTCGGTTCCTTTTTGGTACGCTCCGACGCGAACCAAATCCTCGGAAGCGGCATAGGCAGCCATTAGTTGCCGCATACGTTGGATTTTTGCCAGATGCTCGGGTGTGCACACTGCCGTCAGCAACCGGCTTAAGCTGTCAAGTATGGAAATCGGTGGATAGTGATTTTGCGATGCGAGCCGCCGGTCAAGCACGATGTGGCCGTCGAGCAACGCGCGCACGGCATCAACAAGCGGGTCCTGCTGGTCATCGCCTTCCATCAGCAAGCTATAGAATGCCGTAATACTTCCGCTGCCGAAATGCCCGGCGCGTTCAACAAGTTGCGCGAGGAGCGAATATACGGAGGGCGTGTAGCCTTTCGCTGTTGGAGGTTCGCCAGCCGCCAGCCCGATTTCGCGCTGGGCCATAGCAAATCGCGTAAGCGAATCGATCACGAGTAAAACGTGCTTTCCGCGCGACGAAAAATACTCTGCCACTGCCGTTGCCACCAGAGCGGCCCGGAGGCGCAGGAGTGGCGATTGATCGGAAGTAGCGACAACCACCACCGACCGTTTCCGCCCATCCGTACCCAGCGATTCTTCGAGAAACTCACGCACTTCGCGGCCGCGTTCACCGACGAGCGCGACGACCGTGAGATCAGCTGCAGTGCCCCGCGCCATCATGCCGACCAGTGTGCTTTTGCCAACGCCGCTGCCGCCAAAAATTCCAACACGCTGCCCGCGTCCGCAGGTTAGCATTCCGTCGATTGCGCGTATTCCGCATCCGAGCGGCTCGCGAATCGGCGTGCGGTCGAGAGGCTGGGGGGGGGAACTATTGAGTGCGCAACTATCCGGCGCGCGATAGTTGCCGAGCGAATCGATTGGCGTACCCGTGGCATCAATCACGCGGCCGAGCAGACCATCACTGACCGGCAATCGCGGCCGTACGCCCGTCGTCACGACTCGGTCGCCAAAACGAATTCCCTGTGGCCTATCTAACGGAATGGAAAGAACGGTTCGTCCGCGAAATCCAACGACCTCACCAGGATGCACTTCGCCGTCGGTGCCAACGATTTCACAAGACTCGCCCACCGAACACCAAGGGCCTTCCGACTCCACCAGAAATCCAACGGCTTTGTTGACGCGTCCGGTCGAACGCCAGGTAGGAATTTGCTCGAGCTTCCGAAAATATGGCGCCAGCAGATGCGACTGCTGACTCATTTCAGCGTGGGCCTCTGCGCCAACAAATCAAACAGCCCTTGCTCGATTTCCTTGAGCTGCGCCTCAATGTGCAGGTCTGTGGCACCATGGTCAGTCTCGATGCGGCACTGATTGACGTCGAGTGATGTGTCCGCGAGGCAATCCGGCACTTCTGGTAAATCGGTGCGGCCAAGGAAATAATCCTGCCAGGAGCGCAACTGTGAAGGATGCACGCGCAAACGTATATTCTGACTTGCGGACATCTTCTCCAGTGCAACGCGAACAAGCCCGGAGAGCAGTAGCGGATCGACTTGCGATTCTCGGTGAAGGATTTTCCTCACTACGGCCAATGCCAGCGAAACAACTTCCCCCTCGACGTGCACGAAATATGCCTGCCGCTGGCCCGAGAAATCGGCGAGAGCCGCTGCAACGGCATCGCGCTGCTGTACCGCGGTGGCCTCGTCTTCAGTGCGCCCTTTGGCGAGGCCTTCGCGAAAGCCACTCTCCCATGCCTGCTGTTCCAGCGCGCGCACGTCGGCGTCGGCTGGCGGAGTATCCTGCGTCACAGGAGTCACGGCAGCGACAGCCACTCCCGCCGCAACGATCGCGGCCGCAGCGGCATTTTCCTTCGCCGAGTTCCATCCCGGCGCGGGGCGATACACGAACGGCGCGAAGCCTGCGCCGCTTTCGTGCGGAGCCTTCGTCGCCCCCGATTCCTCAGACAATGTAGGCTTCTTGTTGTTCATTGTTGAGCACCAATTTGCCCTGCGCTTCCAGAGTTCGCGCGGCCTGCACGATTTCCTGCTGCGCCTGCGTGACAGCCTGCGCGCGCACCGGGCCAAGCGCCTCCATATCTTCTTTCAGCATTTCAACGGCGCGTGAGGACATGGTCTTGAAAATATGATTCTTCAAATCCTCGGGAGCTCCCTTAAGTGACGTCGCCAAGCTCTTCTTATCCACAGTAGAAAGCAGATCGCGAATCCCGGACTCCGGCACGGTGAGCAGATCCTCGAATGTAAACATGCTGTTGCGAATATTCAGCGCGAGCCGGGCGTCCTCGGCTTCGACACCCTCCAAAATCGACTTGCTCACTCCGGGATCGATCCGGTTCAGCAGTTCGGCCGCGCTTTTCACCCCCCCGTACGACCGTCGGCTCTGGTCTCCGAGGCTTTTTACCTTGCGGTGCAGCACGACGGAGATCTTCTGCGCCATTTCCGGCGAAAACTGCTGCATCTCCGCGAGCCGTTTCACCGTCTGTCCGCGCAATTTTTCCGGCAGCAGCACGAGCAGCGACCCCGCTGCGCGGAGGCCCATGTGCACCAAGACCATCGCAATTGTCTGCGGGTGCTCGCCCTGCACGAACTTCATGAGCTGCTGCGGGTCTGCTTTGTGAAGCGCTTCAAAGTTCCGCGTCGTTTGCTCGCTCGCCGCCATCACCTGATCGAGCAGCAGCTTCGCTGTTTCTTGGCCGAACGCCTTTGATAAGAGCTTCGCAGCGACCTCCGGCCCTCCTTCGGCCAGCGTGTCCTGAGTCATTCCCAACCTGTGATATTCGGTGAGCACTTCGCTCGCGAGTTCTGGCGAGACGTTGCTTAGTGCCGCGATCTGCCCCGTGACTCGCTGAATTTCCGTCTCACCAAGATGCTGGTAAATCGCGCTCGATGGCTCATCACCCAGGAGGACCATCAGAATCGCGGCCTTTTGCAAACCTGTGACTTCATCAGCGCCCTCCCGCATCAGCTCTCCTTTTCATTGATCCATTGGCGCACAAGCTGACTCGCAGCGATCGGATCATTCTTCACGCGATCGGCAAGGTGGCGCTTCATCTTCACGACGCGTTCCACATTCGAATTTGTCTGGCTGAGCTGTTCTTCAAGCGCCGCCGCGCCGGGCGGCAAGGCCTCACCCTCCGCGCCCGCTCCCACGGTAGCGGTGGCCAGAACTGGTGTCGCTGGAGCCGTTAATTGGTAAAACGATGCGACAAGCTGGTTCTTCACCGGCCGCAAAATGAGCAGGTAAATTAATCCAAAAAGCAGCACGATCACCGTGTAGCGAATAAGCCACATCCAATCCTGCATCACCAGACGCACGCGCTGCGTGAGCGGCGGCGCCGAGGGCTCCTCGACCGGCACGGGCACGAAGGGCACATTCTCCACGGAAAGAACGTCGCCGCGCGTCGCGTCGAAGCCCATTGCGGCCCGCGCCAGATCTTCGATTTGTTTCATCTCTTCCGGCGTACGCTTGCGATGTGACTGGATTGTTTTCCCTTGTGCGTCGGTCGTGGACATCGCTGCGTCATCGACCAAAACCGCCGCGGCAATCTTCTGAATTCGGCCAGCTGGGTCGCTCGTGTGGCGAACGGTCTTGCTCACGGCATATGTTTTGCTTTCACTGTGTTGTCCCTCGGACTCTGACGAGACCGAAACAACCGGATTATTCGTCTGATTCGGTTGCGGGGCGGAATTTGCGTTCGCTGCGGGCTGTTGTCCTGTAATTTTTGTGCCGCTTGTCGGAGCACTTGCGGGAACATTGCTCGGGGTGCCGGGAATTCCTGCCGGTGGTGAACCGCCAAAATTCTCGGCCTGAATTTGCGAGCTCACCAGCACCGGATTCGTCGGATCGTACGTTTCAGAAGTAGTGTCGCCTGAGCTCTGGTCATAATCGACGGTGACGCTCGCCTTCACATGGTCTTGGCCGACAATGGGTGTGAGGGTCGCAACCAGCTTCTCCGAGAGCGTCGATTCCAGTGCTTGTGAAGCATCGGCGCCTATGCCATCGTGCCCGCGCGCTACAAGCGGCGACCGTCCATCTGCGCCAATCAGTGTCACGTTTGCGGGCGAGAGATTATCAACAGCGCTAGCAACGAGGTGCGTTACTGCGTTCACCTGGTCGTCCGAAAGTGTGCCACCGCGCAGTTTCATCACTACAGCAGCCTTCGCGGCCCGCTCTTGCCCGCTGAAAAGGGATTCGTGCGGCATCACTAGATGTACGCGCACTGATTCCACGTTCCCCAGAGTTTCAATCGTACGTTCGAGTTCGCCTTCCAGTGCTCGCTGATAATTCACTTGCTCGGAGAAATCGCTACCGGCCCAATTTGTCTTGTCGAAGATTTCAAAACCGAGGCGCCCCGTTTGCGGTTCACCTTCCGCCGCCAACAACAGGCGCGCCTTGTCCAATTGGTTGGTCGGAACGCTAACGGCGGCCTGGTCTGTCGAAAGCTGATACGGAATATTTTTGGAAATAAGACTGGCAACGATCGTCTGCGCATCCTGCGGCGCAAGCCCGGCGTACAAAACGGAATAGTCCGCGCTTTGCGTGAGCCGCACAAAGACAGCGACTACCGCTAACACCAGCAGGGCGGCGGCGCCGAGCAAAATCCGCTGGCGCATTGAGAGGCCGCGGAAAAAGGTCAGGAGTTGCTGAATGAACTTGTCCATGATGGCCGGGTTTGCCTAGAGGCTCTTCTCACACGCTCACATGCGTTCGGCACTTGAGCAGGACTGGCGCATGCGTCCTTGGCCTCAAAACGGAATCTGCGAGATCGTCTGGTACGCTTGCACAATCTTGTTTCGCACCTGCATCATCAGTTGGAATGACAGATCCGCTTTTTCCACCGCGATCATAGCGGAGTGCACATCCTGGCCGTCGCTTTGAAGGAGATCCGTCACCTGTTGTTGCGCGTCTGTCTGCATGGTTCCCACCTGGTTGAGCATTCCATCGAGCGTTTGCAAGAAATCTGCATTATCGCCGGCGCCAACTGCTGCTGAAATTCCGCTTGGCATTTGCGCGATCTGTTGCCCTGAGGAAAACGGCTGAATCGGATTAGCCATCGCTCTCTCCTGTCAGCCAAATTTCGTTAGCTCAGAATTTCCAATGCCGACGCGATCATGTTTTTGGTCGCCAGCACTGCAGACACGTTCGCCTGATAGGAGCGTGCTGCGCCCATCAAATTCACTTGCTCCTCGATTGGGTTGATCGCCGGCAGCGAGACATACCCTTCGGCATCGGCGTCAGGATGTCCCGGCTCAAAACGCCGGATGGGCGGCGTTCGATCAGGCACGACGGCCGTAACTGCCACGCCGCGCGCACTGAAATCCACCATCGACGCGAGATGCGCGCTGAACGGCATCCCGTATGGCCGCCAAGCCGCAAACATCACGTTTTCGCGTCTATAAGGTCCGCCTTGTGGCGTTCGCGTCGTTTCCGCGTTTGCAAGATTGCTTGCAGTCACTTCGGCGCGCTCGCGTTCCGCCAAGAGCGCCGTGCCACTGATGGTCATTACGTCGAATAGGTTCATGATTCCTTCCCGTCGTTGATTGCACCGAGAATTCTGCGAAACTCGGCTCGCAAAAATTCGATCGCTGTCTTGTACTGAAGCTGCGTTTGCGAAAGAAGCAAGCCTTCGCGGTCTAGGCTCACGTTGTTACCGTCCGGCCTGGCAATCAGTCCGTACACGGGCCGCACAATCGGCTGCACCGGCCGCTGAAAATCACCGAAGCTCGCCCACTCGAGCTCGCTTTGGAACGAGACATCCACCGTCTGATAGCCCGGCGTATCGATATTCGCCAAGTTGGCCGAAGTCAGCGTCTGGCGGAACGCCGCCAGATCGAGGTAGTTTTCGAGAAAAGGCACGTAAGGGGTCTCGATAAGACTCATACATACCTCCTCGGGGGTAGTCCATATTCACGAATCTTGTTTCGCATCGTCCGCGGACAAATGCCCAACATCTTCGCCGCATGGGTACGGTTTCCGCCCGCCGCGTCGAGTGTCGATTCGAGAAGACGCCGCTCCATATCCCGCAGCGACGTTCCAGGAGACGGTTCACTGGGTTCGACATCCTGCATTGCTGATGACCGTCGCGTGAGCGTGGGACAAGACGCTTCAACCTCCTGCAAAAACTCCAGTCCAATACGCTCTCCTGTGTGGAGAGCCAAAGCACGCCGCACCAAATTTTCAAGTTCCCGCGCATTTCCCGGCCAGTCCAGCGCCTCCAGCCGCTCGATCAGCTCCGGTGAGAACGTTGGTGGTGCATCAGCGCGCGCTCCGGCGTGCTTTTGCAAGAAATGCCTAATCAGACGCCCGACGTCCTCGCGCCGTTCGCGCAGCGGAGGAATCGCCAGGGGGACCACGTTCAGCCGGTAGTACAAATCCGCCCGGAATTTCCCCTCTTCTACGAGTGCGCGCAATGACCGGTTCGTGGTCGCGATCACTCGCACATCCACGCGAAGAGGTTTCGTGTCGCCCAGCCGGTCCACTTCCCGCTCTTGTAACGCCCGCAGCAATTTTGGCTGAAGTTGCAGAGGCATTTCGCCGATTTCGTCGAGCAGGAGGGTTCCGGTGTGCGCAATCTCGAATTTGCCTGGTTTCGCCACGGTTGCGCCTGTAAACGCACCCCGCGCGTGGCCGAAAAGCTCGCTCTCCAGCAGCGTCTCGGGAAACGCCGCACAATTCACTGCCACAAATGGACGGTTACGGCGGCCGCTCGCATGGTGAATGAGTCGCGCCAGCAACTCCTTCCCTGTCCCACTTTCCGCTTCTACCAGGACATCCATGTCTGTACGAGCGGCCTGCCGCGCCCGCTGCAACAACTTTTGAAGCTTGGCCGATTCGCCGATAAAAATGTTTTCTGTTGCCCCGTCGTCATTTGAACCCTGCGCGGCGCGTCCCATCACACGCTCCGCCACATCTCTCAACTGCTCGAAACGTACCGGCTTCACAAGGTAATCGCATGCGCCTTCGTGCATCGCACGCACGGCTTCCGGCACCGTGCCGAACGCAGTGAGGAAAATCACGCCAACTTGCGGATCGACCTCCCGTAACCCGCGCATCACCCGCAGCCCATCGCCATCCGGCATTCGCATATCCGTAACAACCAGCGGACAGGGCGCCTGCCGAAACTTTGCCAGCGCGTCATTCGCGCCGTAAGCGGTCGTCACATCCCAACCGTCGCGCTTGAATTGCGCCTCGAGAGCTGCGCGCATCGGCGCCTCGTCGTCAACCACCATCACCTGATTCATTCCACGCTCCCCACTCGCGGCAATACGATGGAAAAAGCCGTGCCTTCGCCTGACTTGCTCGCCACGCTGACGGTGCCGCGATGCTGTTCGACTACGGCGCGGACGACCGCCAACCCCAGCCCAGGACTTCCGGCCGTCGTCGTAAATCCCGCTTCAAAAATCTTGGCAAGATGCGCCTCGGCGATCCCACGACCCGTATCTTCGAAGTCCAACCGCACGTCATCCAACTGCGTAAAATCGTTCCATTGGAGCCTTACCGTCAGGATGCCGCCAGCGCTCATCGCCCGAAACGCGTTCAGCGATAAGTTGAAGATCACCTGCTGCAGCCGGTGCGCATCGCCGGGAATTTCCAGTTCGCCTAGCGAATTCTGAATGTCGATTCGCAATTCCGATTGCCGCGCGAGCGGCCGCAGGAACTCTACCGAATCGCGAATCAGGCGTCCTAAGTTTACCGCCGCCAACTGAGGCGCCGGCTGGCTATGAAACTGAAGAACGTTATTCAC
>JBOGMU010000130.1:0-3463 GCA_050746865.1 Candidatus Acidiferrales bacterium | reverse complement strand
GCGAATCGGCCGCTACGAAACTGCGTCCGAACTGTTCGGTGACGGAGATTCAGGCGGTCGTGACCGCCTCGCGCTTGGCATACTTCGTGGAGACGTAATCGTCGACGAGCTTTTGAAATGCGACTGAAAGTTCGTCGTAGGTGCCTTCGAGCGTAGCGAATTTCTGGCCATCGATGTAAACAGGGCAGCGGGGCGTCTCGCCGGTGCCGGGAAGGCTGATACCAATGTTAGCGGCTTTCGATTCGCCCGGGCCGTTGACGATGCAGCCCATCACGGCAAGTTTTAGTTCTTCGACGCCGTCATAGTCGCGTTTCCATTCGGGCATTCTGTCGCGAATGTATCCCTGAATACTTTCGGCAAGCTGCTGAAATGTGGTGCTTGTCGTACGTCCGCAGCCGGGGCACGCGGTGACGCTTGGTGCGAACGCGCGCAGGCCAAGCGATTGCAGCAATTCACACGCAGCATAAACTTCCTCGCGGCGATCGCCTCCGGGCCGCGGTGTGAGCGAAACGCGAACCGTGTCGCCAATACCTTCCGCGAGCAGGGTCCCCATCGATGCCGCCGACCAGACGAGGCCCTTTGCGCCCATCCCCGCTTCCGTCAATCCGAGATGCAGAGGTTGTTCGGTCTTGCGCGCCAGATCGCGATAAATATCGATCAGATCGAGCGGCCGCGAAACTTTGCACGAAATAATGATCTGATCGTTACGCAGACCGCACTCGAGCGCTAGTTCGGTCGATTCAATCGCCGAAAGCACCATGCACTCGTTCACAATTTCTTCGGACGTTTTCCCGAGATCGTGGTCCGTATTTTCCTGCATTTTGCGCATCACGAGCTCTTGGTTAAGCGAACCTCCGTTGACGCCGATGCGTACAGGTTTGCCGTTGTCGCGCGCGACTTTGCAGATCGTCGAAAATTGCTCATCGCGGCGCTGGCCGTGGCCAACATTGCCTGGATTGATCCGATATTTATCGAGCAAGCGAGCGCATTCAGGATATTTCGTGAGCAACACGTGGCCGTTGTAATGGAAGTCGCCGATGATCGGAACGTCGCAGCCGGCGTCGAGAAGGCGCTTCTTGATCTCAGGCACAGCAGCCGCGGCCTCGGGCACATTTACAGTGATGCGAACTAGCTCCGAACCGGCTTGCGCGAGTTCGAGGCACTGTTGCGCCGTGCTCTTCGGATCGGCCGTATCTGTGTTCGTCATGGACTGAACGACAATAGGCGCGCCGCCGCCCACTTGCACCTTGCCGACTTTCACGCCATACGTGTTATGCCTATTGGAGATCATGCAGAGGCTATTCTAGCGGATATTTTGTGCCGCCCGCCAGCCACGAATCGACCGCGCTTCACAGCGAAACGCTCGACTGAACGGCCAGCCGGCCGCCGCAAAACAGGAGAATATTACGAATTATTTGTTGTCCCTCAAGCGCGGCGGGCGGCAGCAGTTGCAACGGGCTTCGTCGCTCGGGGCGGAGGAACAATGGCTGCCATCTTGCGAATCATCGCGAGCACAAGCCGTTTGTCATCGTCCGATAGCGAAGTCGAATAGCGCTTAATGTCCGCAAGGAAGCGAATCTCTTCTTCCGAGAGTTCACCGAGGACTTTGCGCGTCTCGCGATCCTGCGGAGTATCCGTGCCCGGGAAGAAATCCGCGAGGTTGATCTCCATCGCTTCGGCGATCTTCGCCAGCGTTTCGAGGGAGGGAACTGTGTGCCCATTCTCGACGCGCGAGAGATAGCAACGCAGCAAACCTGTGCGCCGCTCGATGTCACCTTGTGAAAGGCCTCGATCGCCGCGGTACGACTTGATCACTTCACCGATATTGACCTTAGGTTTCTCTTTTGGCATCTGGGGTACCTTTCGTGACAACGGGCGTTATCTTACGAGCCAACACCAAGGCGGGCAAGCGCAATTTTAGGGAAAGTTTACTATCAGAGCACATCAGGACGGCCGAGCCCTGAACGCTTCGCGAGGGCTCAAAGCGCCTGTATGGCGGGCTCCGCGCGAAGACGCTGTTCCTTTGCCTTGCCGAGCCGCTTGTTAGCGTAAAGCGCGTTATCGGCACGTTTCATAAATTCCTCGGACGTCTCGCCGGGTCGGTAATCCACCCATCCGCGCGAGAAGCGACAGGGCACATGTTGTCCTTCATACGTAACACTTCCGCCTTCGAGCCTCATGAGAACGTGCCGGACTTCCTCGGCGCGGCACTCCGGCAGCAGCACCATAAATTCATCGCCGCCGAGCCGTACGGCAAGATCGGAGCCGCGAATCGCGCGTTGCAACCGCTCCGAAAATATTCTCAGCAACAGGTCGCCTCCCGCATGGCCAAGCCTATCGTTGGTTTGCTTCAGCCCATCGAGATCGAGCATAAGGAGCGTCAGCGGACGCCCATATCGCATCGAGCGGGCTATCTCTTCCGCCAGCCGTTGCTCGCCCGAGCGGCGATTGTAAAGACCGGTTAACTGGTCGAGAGCCGCAAGCTTGAAGACCTCGGCGGTCAGCGTCTGCACTTGCGCTAGCGATTCGATCTGCTGCGAAATCTGGCCGCGCATCCGCAGAATTTGCCACTGCTGGTAAACGAGATACACGCTGAAAATCAGCACGATACCCACAAGCGCACGCACAGCCTGGTTCAGGTAAAACGAGTAGCCCGGTTGATCGCGGCTCAGCAGGGCTGGAAAGGTGAACGAAGCGACGGCAACGGTGAGAAGGACGAGTATCAGTACGGTCGTTGACCAGAGCCACCACTGCTTCCGGTCAAGCTTGCGCAAACGCTCTCGATGTAACTCCGGCTTGGCGGAGAGCGGCTGCTCACACAACGACGACTTCATGTCGGTCATCACGAATCCCGTTTTCCCTGCGTCGCTACCTTGAATCTTCTAAAGCTAACTGCTCGCCTCATTCATTTCCATAGCTAGATCGGCAGGATTTTCCAGCTAGTAATCTTGAAAACTACGGATGCTCTTCCCATTTTGGGATTTCTGGACACGCGGTTCACAAAATGCAATGCCGTTTCACTGAAGCGGCAATTGGCGGTTTTTTCTGCACTTGTTTGCACCTTTTTGCCTCTGCTTCGCCCGGCGAGCGTTCCTATCAGTAGTTCCACGTATTTACTGAGCTGCTCCTATTCTGCCCATCGCCCCACGGGGCCATTTTCCTCAGGGAGGGGGAACTAAATGAAATCGAAGAGTTTAGCTTACCTAATAGCACTTGGGCTCACAACGTTTGCCGTCCCGGTCACCCATGTTCAGCTCCGTGGGATGAGTTTCGGAACGAAAGCGGCCGATATGCCGCTGCCCGACCCACCGGGAGGTGGTGGATTCGTTGCTGATATGCCGCTGCCTGACCCACCGGGCGGCGGCGGTATTGCGTGAGCTGAGTTTCGGGTAGGGAGTGATGCATCGGCATCTCTCCCTATCGGCTTCTTCATGCTAGTATGATGCCTATCTGGGGCTCATTC
>JBOGMU010000129.1:0-10946 GCA_050746865.1 Candidatus Acidiferrales bacterium | reverse complement strand
GCCTTCAAGCAGGCGCACGCGCGGATCATTCCGTTCGAGAATCCCTTTAGGTGTAAAAACCTCATTCAGAATGTCGACGAAGACGTCTTTGTGACGTTCTGTGCCCTGGCTGAGCGTTTGCATTACGAGATAATCGCCGTACCGATCTACAATCAGCGACGGCAAATGGTCCGCCTCGCTGTACACCACGCGCCAAGCCTCAGTGTTCTCAACTACAACTTTCCGGTACGCCGCCGCCTGTTCAAGCCGGCGCATAAAAAATTCCCTATCCACCGGAACGTCGTCACGCGCCAGCAGCCGTAGCGCAATCTGCGACTTGTCGCTATAAAACGCCCGCCCGTGGAATCGCCCTCGCTCATCGAGCAGCCGCACGACGCATCCGGGCCCTCCTTCCGCCGTGCGGACGTCGCTCCGATAGATCCAGAAATGACCCGCGCGAATGCGTTCCACGCCTCGCGGGCTGATGACGGCTTTGGCTTCGCTGCTGATTTTCGTCATGGATTGAGCTGTCGCCATAGAATTTCGCAGGTACGCCGCAGGGCCCACGGCACTTGGGTACAATAGCTGCGTTGGAATCACAATGGTATGCGCAAAACGCCATGAAAGTAAGCGATTTCGATTACCAGTTACCGCCCGAACAGATCGCGCAAAAACCGCTGCCCGAGCGCGACGCCTCGCGGCTCTTATTGCTCGACCGCAAGACAGGAGAATTTGAAGATCGCGTCTTCCGCGAATTTCCGGACTTGCTGCGAGGCGATGAACTCATTGTCGTCAACAATGCGCGCGTCCTGCCTGCCCGTCTCTTTGGTCATCGCGAGGGCATTCATGCCGAGCATCACAGTCCGGAGAATAAGGAGTTCTTGACGGCCCAGATTGAAGTCCTGCTGGTCCGCCAAATCGAATGCGACACGTGGGAATGCCTCGTTCGCCCGGGTCGCAAAGTACCGGCCGGCGAGGGAATCGTCTTCGGTAATGGCGAACTTACCGCGCAAGTGGAGGGTCGCGGCGACTATGGTTTGCGCACGCTTCGCTTCTTTACAAAAGGGAATTTTCGCGAAGTCGTTGAGCGGTTCGGTCATGTCCCACTACCGCCTTACATCAAGCGGGCCGACGAGTCCGGCGATCGGGAACGTTATCAGACCGTCTTCGCCCGGCAGGGAACTGCCGTAGCCGCGCCGACCGCAGGCTTGCATTTCACTTCCGCAATTCTGGAACGCCTCCGCTCCCGCGGCGTTGAAATCGCGGAGATCACGCTGGACGTAGGTCTCGGCACGTTTGAGCCAGTGCGCACGGACCAAATCGAAGAGCACAATATCCACAAGGAAAGGTACGAAATCTCCAACGCTGCCGCTGAAGCGATCGCGCGCGCGAAGCGCGACTCAAGACCAATTCTCGCTGTCGGCACGACCACAGTCCGCGCTGTCGAGGACGCTGCCGAAAAAAGTGCTAGCGAAACTGCGGACGGTCTCCTGATCGTGCCAGGCAAAGCTGAGGCTGAAATCTTCCTGCTTCCCGGCAAACCATTCCGCGTCGTCGATCAACTCCTCACGAATTTTCATTTGCCTCAATCCACATTACTTGCGCTCGTCTGTGCTTTCGCCGCTCGCGAACACGTGCTCGCCGCATACCGCCACGCCGTGGGCGCCGGATATCGCTTCTATAGCTACGGCGACTGCATGCTGGTCCGCTAAGTGACTGTTTAGGTCGTAAGTCCCGCTCTTCGCATATAATCCACCGGCATCGGGAGGCGAAATGAAAGAGTTGAGTAATGATCTGCTCCGAGCGATTGATCTCGGTGAGTTGGCACTTCAAAAGATCACCGACGCTGAGAGCTGCGAGCCGGTTTTGCGCGGCGGATGGTCACGGAAACAGGTCATTGGACATCTCATCGATTCTGCCTCGAACAATCACCAGCGCTTTGTTCGGGCGTCGCTTCAAAATACGCTCGAATTTCCGGCTTACGATCAGGACGGTTGCGTTCGCGTACAGGCCGTTCAAGAAGCGAATTGGCAACAATTGCTCTCCTTGTGGCTCGCTTACAATCGTTACCTTGCTCACGTAATTGGGCATTTGCCGCCCAACAAGCTGGAAGTGCTTTGCTGCATCGGTACAGCCGAGCCTGTGACGCTCCGTTTCTTAGCGACGGACTATCTGGCCCATCTTCTACATCATTTGCGTCAAATCGGTGCTGCGGACACGCCGCAAGCATAAGTAATCTCAGGTCGGGTTAACGAGTTTCGCGTATTATAAATTCAACGCCCGCGAGTGCGGTGCTGCATGCGATATCTAATCCTTAGCGACATTCACGCGAATATTACTGCGCTCGATACCGTTTTGGCCGCCGCCGCTAGCCAATGGGACAAAGCTGTTTGCCTAGGAGACGTTGTCGGTTACGGCCCTGACCCCAACGAAGCCATAGACCGGATTCGTGCCCTCGATTGCGTAACGATTCGCGGCAATCACGACAAGGCGATTGCCGGTATTACCGAAGCGGAAGACTTCAACCCAATCGCGCGCGCAGCGATGCTTTGGTCCCGCGAACAACTGACGGACAAGAATCTGGAATTTCTGAAGAAGCTGCCTCATGGGCCGGTGTTTATCGATGCCTTTTGCATTGTTCATGGTTCGATTCGCGATGAGGACGAGTATGTCTTCGTCCCTCCGCAGGCCATCGAAGAAATGCAATTCGCAACTACGCCGCTGACCTTCTTTGGGCACACGCACCGCCAGGGCGGTTTTACTCGCCATGGCAAAGACTTCGGCGTGATCAATTTCGATCCGGCGCCCCAGAATTTGGTCGGGAGCCTGCCAGTAGAGCAAGGCGCGACCTACTTCCTCAATCCTGGCTCCATCGGCCAGCCGCGCGACGGCGATGCCCGCGCAGCCTACGCGATCCTGGATACAGATCAGCGCAAGGTTGAGTATTGGCGAATTTCTTACGACATTGCGTCCGTGCAGCACCGTATGATTGATGCGCTGCTGCCTGAACCGCTGATCATGCGGCTCGCCGTCGGCCGCTAAACAAGACCGCAGATGAATGGATAGAAGGGACCTGCTAGAATTTCCTTAGATGCGCGACCCGGTGTCTAACAAATCGCGCAAACAAAATGATCGACACGCAAAACGCACGTGAAGCCCGCAAACAATTCCCGCTGGCCCTGCTCGCTGGAGTCGTGATCGTTGCCATCGTTGCTGTGATACTGATCGTCGTCAGCAAATCCTCGCACACAGCGGCTCCGATGCAGGCCAAGCCAATGGCATTTGGCCCCGTGGAGCAAGCGTACGCGCCAAACATTCACTACAGCAACATCCAGCTCGCGAAATCGGAAAATTTCCTCAATCAGCAGTTCATGTACATCAATGGCACGGTTGCGAACGCAGGCAACCGCGCCGTCAAACAAGTCGCGATGACGGTCGATTTTTACGACGACATCGACAACAAACGTCTCACCATGCACTACACCGAACCGGTGATCGGTCCCACCGATCCCGCTCTGCCGCCTCATGAGCAGCGAAAGTTTTCCGTGACTATCGACGGCTATCCGCAAAACTGGAACCAGCAGATGCCGATCTTTCACACCTCGGGTCTTGTGTTGCAGTAATTTTGCAGTAAGATGTCGTTCCGAGCGGGTGCGCTGAAGGGAATTCCCATGGTTCGCGAAGCCGTGGGCTAACCGGATTTCCGCAAGCGTATGGCTGCAAGCGGGTTCGAATTCAAAAGCGGGTCCTAAAGCACGAAGCGCCCGCCGCTGTCTACTAAACGCATCACGGATCTGTCTATGAATGCAAGCCCGGACTGGGCCTCGCTGCACCAAGCCATCTCAGAATTGGCTTCTTCAGGCAACGCCGAGATCCATGAATCCGGCGAGTGGCTCGCCGAACTCGCCGCCTTTCGCTGGGAAATCCGCTACGAAGGCAAAAATCCGCTGCTGCATCTCTGGTCCGACGAGCGCAACCTCACCCGCCGCGTTCTTGACGTAAAAGAGCAATCGCCTTTCCGCATTGTGCTCGAAGTGCAGCGCTTCGGCCGCTCAAAGCCCTCTCGCCTGGAGCTGATCCGCCCCGATGCACAGCGAGTGCCGGCGCGCATCGCACGCGAAAAGTTCCGCCTCGCGCTCCGGCGCATTCTTGAGAGAAATTTCCCAGACGCGCACGTCGACGCGCTCACCTCCGCTGCAACCCTGAAGGATTCCTTCTCCGACGTGTACGTGCGCGGCACTCTATCAGACGGTCCAAAGAATTGGGCCATCTTCGCTGTTCGCCCCGGCGAAAGCGCGGCCACAATCAAGAACTCGCTAGCTTACGGCATTCTCTGGCTCGACTGGCTGCGCGGCCATTCCACGCGCCGTGCCATCGAAGGGCTGCGGCTGATTGTTCCCCAAGAATCAAGCGCTCTGATCTGCGAACGCATTCTCGGCCTTTGCGCATCAGCCCGCACGGAGATATATGAACTCATCAAACGCGAGGGCCGTCTCCGCCGCGTAGAGCATAGCGAAGGCAATCTGGAAGGCTGGCTGATCCCGCGTAGCGAAAGGGAATCGCTTCTCAACCAGGCGCTTGCAGCGGCGGCCGGAATTCATGCCCTCGCCCCGCATTTACCTCCAGCAGGCGATGACATCACCGCCCGCATCGCGCCTGGCGGGATGGAAGCGGCCCTGGCATTTCGTGGCCTCGAATTCGCCCGCTATTCCCGCAACGGATTTTTCTTTGGCTTAAACGATCGCCGCGTCCCGTTGTACGACGGCAATCAAGAATCACTTGACGATCTCATTCGCAAACTCGACTTCCACCGCAACCCGCTCGCCGAAGATCAAAAGGATCCGCTCTATCGCGCGGCGCCCGAACGCTGGATCGAAACGCTCATTCTCTCCAATCCGCTGAAGCTCGATCCGCAACTCGATCCGCGCTTTTTGTATTCACAAGTTCCGGCCCTCGGGCAGGATCGCGGCATCATTGACCTGCTGGGTGTCACGCGCCGTGGGCGTCTAGTCATAATGGAACTGAAAGCCTCCGAGGACATCCAGTTGCCAATTCAGGCCCTCGACTATTGGCTCCGCATCCGGCGGCATCAGGTAACCGGAGACTTTCAGCGCTGCGGATATTTTTCCGGCGTCGAACTCAGTCCCGAGCCGCCCCTCATTTGGCTCGTCGCGCCCGGACTGCGCTTTCACTCAGCCTGTGAAATTTTGCCGAAATATTTGCTGCCGGAAATTCATGTTGCGCGCATCGGCCTCGTCGAAACCTGGCGGCGCGACATAAAAGTAATTTTCAGGCAATAATTTTTCGCTTTGTCGAATCTTATGCGCATTGGTTCTATCTTTTTTGTCCGAATTGAGATAGCTTTCGCGGTGCGTCACGTCAAGGCGCTGCCGTGATCTTCCAGCCCGCTCTCGACGCGCTCGCCTCCGTGCTCTTCGCAGCGCCTTGCCGGATATGCGACGCGCCTTTGCTCAACGCCAGCCGCATCCCCATCTGCCGTACGTGCCTCGCTTCTTTTGCCGAACTCCACGGTCTTTTATGCCCGTGTTGCGGACGCCCGCAGACGTCCGCCTCAATCCAGCAATCAGGAATCGCGCAATCGCCGCCGACGACCGAGACAGCTCCCATCTCCACTCCGCCGCTCTGCCGCCTCTGCCGCGCAAAAACGTTTGCCTTCGTTCGCGCACGCAATTGGGCCGCTTACAACGAGTCGCTCACCGCCGCGATTATGCTTCTCAAATACGAAGAGGTCACGCGCCTCGGCGACTGGTTCGCCGCACGGCTTGTCGAACTGCACGCGCGCCTCTCGCAGGCGGACGGCGCCGCTTGGCGCGCTGACGCAGTTGTCCCGGTTCCGCTCCATGCAGACCGCCGCCGCGAGCGTGGCTACAATCAAGTCGATATGATCGCGCGGCCACTCGCGAAGCGCCTGAAGTTGCCGTTCCGCCCATATCTGCTCGCCCGTACAAAGCCGCGTCCCGCACGGCTCGTTCTCTCGCGGAGCGAACACTGGGAATCCGTTCGCGGGGCCTACGCCATCCGCGAAGGCTCGCGCGTGGATAAACTCCGCATCCTCCTCGTCGACGACGTGATGACCACTGGCGCTACTCTCGACGCCTGCTCTCGCGCCCTGCTAGCCGCCGGAGCCACCGAAGTCGTCGCCATCACGGTCGCCCGCGCCATTCCGCACCAAGGCTAATCGCTTCCGTAGGGGGGTTACTTGCTGCGCCCCTTTGCAAATTCCTGCCGAAGCGCTGTTTCACTTCTGTTCGCCATTCACACAATTTTTATAAAAACGCGCGCAACTTAGGCGATAATGATCCAAGCGCCTTGCAACCGGCGTTCTTTGCTGGGCATCAAAGGCGCAGGGAGAATTGCCAAAGAAACGAGCGCCAAAATGGACAACCGGCACGCCGCTGGTCTTCGTCCGCGCCCGAAGTT
Organism: Candidatus Acidiferrales bacterium; assembly: GCA_050746865.1. Taxonomy (GTDB): domain Bacteria; phylum Acidobacteriota; class Terriglobia; order Acidiferrales; family UBA7541; genus Palsa-295. The sequence continues at coordinate 4,526 of JBOGMU010000129.1, read as the reverse complement.
AGCTACTGGCGCGGTTCCCGGCACACTCACGCCGGACGCTGCGCCCAGGAAGCCGTCCCCGGCACCGCGCGCCTCTGTAATGCAGGCTCCCGTTCTCGTTCTCAACGCCACATTCGAACCGATCAATGTCACCGCTGTGCGTCGTGCGCTGGTGCTAATGCTCAAGGGCGTTGCCCAAGCCGAAGAAACCAGCCACACGGAAGTGCATTCCACTTCGCGCGCCGTGCAGGTGCCCTCGGTGATCCGGCTGCTGAGCTACCGGCACATTCCGCAGCAAAGCCGAGCGCTTTCGCGAAAGAATATTTTGCTGCGGGACCGCAACACCTGCCAGTTTTGCGGTCGTGCGCTTCCTGCGTCTGAGCTGACACTGGACCACGTCATGCCGCGCTCCCGTGGTGGACGCTCCTCATGGGAGAATCTCGTCGCCTGCTGCTACACCTGCAACAATCGAAAGGGCGATCGCACTCCAGAGGAAGCCGGTATCAAGCTCCAGCGACGTCCGCGGCCGTTCACGCTGCACACATCGCGTCAGTTGATGCGCCTCATCGGCCACCGCGACGAAAAGTGGCGCAAGTATCTCTTTTATTGATTTTCGTAGGGCCGCGGGTTCGTTGCGCTGCGCTTGCCAACGCGAGGCAGAACACCTCTGGACTAGGCAATACCGGAATAAGGTATCGGCATTCAGGTCTTTACCCGACGGATTGAGCGCAAAGCCTAGAGCCTGCCTAACTTATTTTTCATTTGCCGCGTGACCATTTCTAGGAAACTTTTTGACGCATTCGTGCGTCTATATAGGTAATACTTCTAGGACACACCCCGGGAAGCGTCGCCGGTCTTGGCCGTAGGCGCTTCCTTTTGTTTTCGGCCTACCTTTTCCCATAGCAGTTCTCGCGGTTTGCGTCTACGGTTGTATTTCTTCCTGCTTTTGTCGGATAGCCGCTTGCGCAGCGAATCTACCCATCGCGGGCCTTTAGCCAGGCTCTGATGAGGGCGCCATAATTTACTGAAAGTCTATCAATACCCTAAGTGAAATTGATTGCGCAGGAAAGCAGAACAGGTGTATTGTTCACCGCGTTAAAGGACCGCACTGAGATTTTGGATAAGGTCCTCGCCACTTTTTTTCCTTAATTCCCCTCCACCCAACGCCAGTTCAAACGAGGTGCCAAAAATGATTAAGTCAGTGCCTTGGGATCTATCGAACAATCCATTGCAAACGCGATTCGAGCGTCGATTCAACGCCGCACTTTTTCCAGCCGTTCTGGCTTTCTTCTTTGCGTGTCTGTCCGTTGCCGCGTTTGGTCAAACGGCGCCAGGTGGCCCGACCACGCAGCCCAGCGTTGCCGCCGCTCAAGCGGCACCAACATCAGCACAGCAGCCACAATTCGAAATAGCGGACGTTCATTCCAGCTCAACATCGCCAACGTTTGTGCAAACGTTTGGCGGCGTGCTTCGCGACGGTACGTATATTTATCGCGACGCGACGATGCTCAAACTGATCGAAGAGGCATATGGTGTTCAAGAAGATGTTATTGGCGGTGGGCCAGGTTGGGTAGGTTACGATCTCTTCGATGTCGTCGCCAAAGTCTCCGCCGGCACAACCCAGGCGAACGCCAAACTGATGTTGCGCAGCCTGCTGGCAGACCGCTTCGGCTTAGTGATTCAACAGAGTACGAGCCCGGTGCCGCGTTACGTGCTGACCGTCGGCAAGGGCGGATCGAAGTTGCAGCCGTCGAGCGGATCAGAAACAGCAGGATGCAAGCCGATACAGCAGCAGCAACCGCCCCCTAACCCCGCAGGCGGTCCACCTGACCTGGCTGCCATTCCGAACGCCAAAGTTGCCTGTCACAGTTTAACGGGCGCTGAGATCGCGCAGAACTTGCACGACATGGCAGGGGCTTATCTGGATCACGACGTGGTCGATGAGACGAAGCTCGACGGCACATGGGACTTCAATCTTGAGTGGACCGCGCGCGCTTTGCTTCCGGCGAAAGGCGACGCCGGCATTTCCCTTTTCGACGCCGTGAACAAGCAACTAGGCCTGGATCTAAAGGTACAGGATGTTCCGGAGCCTTCGCTTGTGATCGAGAGCGTGAATCGAAAGCCAACGGCGAATGCCTCGGACATCGCCACGAAACTGGTCCTGTCACCGGCGCGATTTGAAGTTGCAGACATCAAGCCAGCCGATCCGAATGCCCGCCCCTTCCAGGGAATACTGTACACCGGCGGCCTGCAGGTGCACGCGGGCGGTACGTTACGGCAAATGATCGCGATGGCGCTCCAGACTCCAATGAACGTCGCAGAAGATACGGTGATCGGACTTCCCAAATCCGCCGACACTCAACGGTGGGACATCATCGCAAAACTGCCTACGACGGGGGAAGGCGCCGCAATCATGACCAGCGGACGACAACTGCCGCCGCCTTTAAGTGTCGCTTTGGAAATGATGCGCGGTATGTTGGTCGATCAGTTCGAAATGAAAACTCATACGGAAAATCGAGACGTCACCGTGTATGCGCTTACGGTGGAAAACAATAAACCGAAAATGACCGCGGCGGCCGATTCGGAACGCATGGGCTGCAAGCCGGACATAAACGCTTCTAAGGTATCGACGAATATTGAAGTAAGGATGTCATGCAAGAACACAAGCATGGCCGAGTTCGCAGAGGATGTGCAGGGTTGGGCCGGCGCCTACATCGATCATCCAGTCGTGGATGCTACCGGTCTTCAAGGAGGGTGGGATTTCGTAATTGCCTGGACTCCCAAAGCCCTGTTGCAGCCCGCGCCGGGTTCGAATCCGAGTCCGTCGGCCGGAGCCACGGCCGAGGCGTCGACCCCCAACGGCGGCATCTCGGTTTTCGATGCAATTGCATCGGAGCTTGGACTGAGGCTTGTGAAACAACAGCGTTCTATTCCCGTGATCGTTGTAGATCATATCGACGAGAAGCCAATAGATTAGAGGTCCATGACCTTTTTTTTCGCACTCTGACTGAAGTGAAAAATCACTTTCGGTTTTATTTTGGCGCTACCGCTTGGCGACCGCCTCCTTCTATTGCCTGTTTTGGACAATAGGTATAAGTTGCAGGCCTATGGATGCCCTGCTAAGTCGGCGCGAAGCTATGGGTTTATTGGCTGGTGCACTTGCGGCAGCCGCGCAGCGTTTGCCGGCGAACAAAAACGTGAAATGGGGTCTCGGCACAAACCTCTGGAATTATTTTCCGCGCGTTCCTTTCACAGACATTCTCGACGTGATGAAAGACACTGGCTTCGTCGGTGTGCGCCTGACGCAATTTCCGCAAATCTTGAAGACGTACGGCTTGACCGCGGCGCAGATGCAGACCGAAGCCGAAAAGCGCGGCTGCCAGATTGTCACGATTTCCTTCAACGGCCCTGCTTATGATGCATCGCGGCGTGCGGAGATCGTCGCCAATGCGAAAGCAGCCATGAATTTCCTGAAGCTGTTTGGCGCGAATCACCTGGTCGTCTTTCCTCCGAATCGCAGCAACGCAGGCCTGCCCGGCGCATTTCAAAACATGTGCGATTGCTTCGACGAAATCGGCCATGCAGCGCGCGAAATGGGCTTCTATGCAGGGTTGCACAATCACATGGGCGCCATGGTCGAGACGTCGGAAGAAGTCGACCGCTGCATGGCGATGACCGATCCCAAGCTTTTCTATTTTTCGCCTGACACCGCCCATCTTTATCTCGCCGGTTGCGACGTGGTACAAACTCTCGAAAAGTACAAACGCAGACTAATGCTGGCCGACTACAAAGATGCGAAGCGCTTGCCGGACGCCAAGCCGGATTCGTTCAATCGCGAAAGCATTTTCGATCTAGGCGCCGGCGAAGTGGATTTTCCCGACTGTCACCGCGTGCTGAAATCCATCAACTTCAAGGGATACTTGATCGTCGACTTGGACATCGCGCGGCAAGGTCCGCGAGCAAGTTACAAGCGCTGCGGCGCATACGTGACCAGCACTCTGGAAAAAATCTATGCTTGATATGACAAGGAGGACGCTTCTGAAACTTGCCGCCGCGGCCGCGATTCCCGCGCAAAACAACTATCGCATCATCGATTCTCACGTTCACGTTTGGAAGCACGATCCGAAGTATCCTTTCGCGCCCGGCGCCAACGTTCCGGCGCGAGACGCTACTCCCGAAATGCTGCTTGCGCTGATGAAGGCCAACGGCGTCTCGAAAACGGTCATCATTCAGGTGATCCACTATAAATATGACAACCGCTACGCCCTGGCTGTGCTGAAGCAGTATCCAAATACTTTTCGGGGCGTCTGCCGCGTCGATCCACTCGATCCCGCGGCACCCGACCATTTGTCTTCTTGGACCGAACAGGGGTTTCATGGCGTGCGCATCAGCCCGTCCGGCGATGCTTCGGGTGACTGGTTTCGCGGCCCGTTGATGCCGCCATTATGGAAGCGATGCCAGGATTTGAAGGTGCCGATGACGGTCCTCGCGCCGATCACGCGCATGCCCGACGTTGTACCGCTGATGGACCGCACGCCGGATCTCAC
>JBOGMU010000128.1:0-7169 GCA_050746865.1 Candidatus Acidiferrales bacterium | reverse complement strand
GTAGTTAGAGATTGCACCGTTAGTGGTCGAAAGAATATCGCCATAGCCTTGGTAGGGGCGGACGTAATTGATTGAGTCAGTGGGATTCGCCTGCCTCGTGCCGGGCTGAAGCTGATTCAGATCCCGGCAGGTAGAACCAAGCCGTTATATGGATACGGGTTTGCTCCCACAATATTGTCCGAGACGGGATCGATTGCCGGCGCGTTTGCGGCTGCGTAATACTCGGGATCGAACACCGAGGTATTGTTCAGAGCGCTGTACTGCGGCTGCATATACTGCCATCGCAAACCAAGGTTCAGCATGAGGCGTCGGCTGACCTTCCAATCGTCTTCCACATACGGCTCAATTTGCGTAAAACGCGCCCAAATCTGTGAATAGCTGCTCTGTTCTGTGTAGGAGGTGTAATTCCCCATGAGCAGGTTCCTCGGAGAGTTATCGGCATTCAGTCGGCTGCTCCCACCGGACGCCGTAAGGCCGAACGTTCCGTTCAGTGCACCAGGCGCCGTCTGTCTGATTCTTCCGGCTGCGCCAAACGGAGATTCCAATCTTTATGCTGTGATTACCGACGGTTTTGGCTAAATCGTCCTTAATTGCATACGCACGCTCGTAATTGTCGAAATTGCGAGGCGTAGCGCTTAGGCTGTTCCAGCCCGTCGAAGAAACAGAAGGAATATCCGGCGACGCGTTAAAAAGCGGCGAATAAGTGAGGTTGTTGGCTGATCGCAGCACGCTTTTCACATGCAATAGCGGATTCGAACGATCACTTTCGTTTCCGTGATGATGTTGCGGGAGAATGACCCCGTAAGGGTGTTCACGGTGTTTGCATTTATAATATTCGTCCAGGTGAGTCCGGAAGTAATCCCCGGCACAAAACGATCGTATGAAATCAGGTTTGTCGCATTGCCCAGGAACGTATAGTAATTGTGCACAAGATATCCGGAAATCTGGTTTTTCGCACTCTTGATGTAATCAACCGTGACCAGATGCTCATGCGTATTTATCGGGTTCGGCGCAAGGAAGTTAAAAGAGCCACCCGTGCTGGTTCCCACTGTGGGTCCATTCGCACTGGGGTACAACGCAGCCAACGCAAGACCGTTTGCCGTCGCACAATCGGTGGTTAGGCTTCCTCCGCAAGCCGGAATAACGCCGCCCGCAAACGGCTGACCCGTACTCGGGTCGGTAGGCCAGTAGGCTTGAGTAACGAGGCTGAAGTCGCCGACTTTCTCCTGGTCGCTCGGGACAGTCCATTGCTGCACACTTCCTGTCCTTTCCCGCTTGAAATCCTGAGCGGTAAAAAAGAAGAGTTTGTCCTTATGCGTGTTGAAGTGACCCGGGATGTAGATCGGCCCGCCACCTGCCCGCCAAAATTGTTGGAGACGAGCTGTGGTTTTGAGGGATTCGCCGGCCGCACCAAGCCGGGCTGGAATGCGTAGGCCTGAATGGCCCGGTTGCGCAAATACTCGTATAGTCCGCCATGAAATGACTGAGTACCGCTCTTGATTGCCACGCTGACCGTCGCGCCGGAACTGCCGCCGTATGCAGCGCTATAGCTCGACGCGACGGTCTTGAATTCCGAAAGTGCATCCGGCGAGATGTTTACGAAATTGTTGTCACCGCCGCCGTTATCTTTGTTATCCACCCCATCAATGTTGTAGTTGAATGTGTCAGTCCTGTTTCCATTTACGGACTGGCTGCTGCCGCTGACACCATATGTCGTAAACAGAGAGAATCCGCTCGCGGCAGTAGATGACACCCCGGGAGTTATAACGGCGCGTCGTTTTCTGTCAAGACCTATTTTTATTGACTCCAAATGTCTCACCAGGCTGAAATGTCTTCCAACGTGGCTTGCAATTGTTCGTTCACGTGCTAGTATCGGCCTTTCGTTATCGTACACGACGCGCTTGCGCGTTGGTGCAACAGGCGCTCTGCTGTAAAGCCTCGTGCTAAACGCCTGCGAACTTGTACGAAATGGTCCTCTACCGACGCGCTTACGGCGGCGTCCACGCCGTTCAAGGAGGGAACACGCCGTGAAAAATGCAAATGGAAACTACAATCCCAAGCCCGAGCACAAATTCTCTTTTGGCCTGTGGACTGTCGGCAACCGCGGCCGCGATCCTTTCGGCGACTTCGTCCGCCCTGAAACACCTCCTGAACAACTCGTAGCAATGCTCGCTGAAGTAGGCGCGTGGGGTGTAAACCTACACGACAATGATCTTGTCCCCATCGATGCCACTGCGGCCGAACAGGACGAAATCGTCCGCGATTTCAAGAGAGCCTGTAAACAACACGGCATCGTTGTCCCGATGGCCACCGTTTCTTTGTTCTTTCACCCGGTTTTTCGAGATGGCGCTTTCACCGCGAATGATCCCGAAGTCCGCGCCTACGCCATTCAGAAAACCATGCGCGCTATGGACATTGGTGCCGAACTCGGCGCCACGGTTTTCGTCTTGTGGGGCGGGCGCGAAGGAGCGGAAACCGACGCGTGCCGCAGGGCGGACGACGCAGTGAAGCGGCTCCGCGAAGCCGTCAACTATCTTTGTGAATACAACATCGACTGCGGCTACAAATACAAATTCGCTCTCGAAGCGAAGCCCAACGAGCCGCGCGGCGATATTTATATGGCCACCACCGGCCACTACCTCGGCTTTATCCCGACACTGGACCACCCGGAAATGGTTGGCGTGAATCCCGAAGTTGCCCACGAGCAAATGGCCGGCCTGAATTTCATGCACGGCGTCGCGCAGGCATGGGAGGCGGGCAAACTCTTTCACATCGACTTGAACGATCAGGCGCCGGGTCGCTACGATCAGGACTTCCGGTTTGGCTCGACGAATCCCAAGTCGGCCTTTTTCCTGGTAAAGTTTCTTGAGGACGTCGGGTATCGGGGCTCTCGTCACTTCGATGCCCACGCTTACCGCACGGAAAATTGCGAGGGCGTCAAAGACTTCGCGCGCGGATGCATGCGCACCTATTTGATCCTCAAGGAAAAGGCTGAGCAATGGAACGCAGATCGCGAGATTCAGTCGATCCTGGCTGAAATCTCAGCGGATAAGAAGGGCACGCCGCCGGTGGGCAAGTATTCAAAAAATGGCTCGTCAAAGCTTCTAGCGCACAGCTTTGACAAAGGCGCGATTCTGACAAAACGCCTGCCCTACGAGCGCCTGGATCAAGTAACGATAGATATTCTTCTCGGCGTCCGTTAATTTGCAGACAACGTCAGCTCGCCCCAAAAATCAAGAGGCCGCTACGGTCATGAGCGGAGCGCCTTTATGGTGTTGCCTCACTTCGCGGAATAGATGCAGGTTCGACCGTAGCACAATCGAGGGATTCAGATAGGAGGAAGTGAGAGGAGTCTTGTGTGAGAGATGTTCCACCAGCAAATTGATTGCATTCCGTCCCTGCTGGTACGGTCGCTGGTAGATTGAAGCGCAAATTGTCTGCTTCTCGAAGTATGGCACCATCTCTTCAAACAGATCTGTCGCGATCAATTTCACGCTCAGTGCTCGATTTCTCGCTTCCAGTGCCTTGCAGACGGGCAAGCAGTTCACCGTATTCACGTAAATCCCCGCCAAATCGGGAATGCCCGCCAAGAGGGCCGAAGTTTTGCGGAAGCTCTCGGCCGGGTCCTCATGCGCTTCGATGACTTCCACTACGCGTCCTCCGCTGCAATACTGAGGAAATGCGTCCGAGAAACCCTCCGTTTTCTTCGAGTGATTTTCAGTCCGCAGCATGCCCGTAATGACGGCGACTTTCGATTTCGCAGGAACGAATCGCCCCATCAGTTCGCCCGCAAGCAAGCCGTTTAGGCGCGGCTCCACGCAAACGATACTCGACCGCTTGCTGCCCGGAGCGTCGGTTGAAACGCAGACTACCCGCACACCCTTCTCTTCAGCCGCGTCGATCACGGGCGTGATATCTGCGGGTCGTCCAGGCGTGAGAACCACTCCCTGCACGCCCGAAGCCAAAATCTTCTTCAACTCAGGCGTTTCGCCTCTTCCCAGCTCGGGCACGGGACGAAAAATGAAGTCAACGCCGTAGTCTCGATAGCGTTTCACTTCGTCGTAGATGCCTTCCCACATCTGGTCGTAAAAGAAATGGATCTCGCGCGGCACGCACACGCCCACGCGAATTTGCTTTCGGCTCTTCGAAAGAGCTCGCGCGGCAAGATTTGGCTCATAGCCCAGTTCTCGGGCGATGCGCAACACACGCTCGCGCGTCTTTTCGTTGATTCCCGGACGACCGTGCAGAGCTCGATCCACCGTCCCGATCGAAACTTTAGCCTGTTCTGCCAGCCGGTATACTCCGACTTTCGTTTTCATGATTTAGAGGCAGCTATTCTGCCCGAATCCGTGCGTCTATGCAAAATCCTGCCGCCCAATTGTATTAACCACCTTGTACGCTTAGCGCGTCCCGAATTGTTTCTCTCAAAACCGTTGCTACTGCGCGAGCATCTTATGGATCTCGTCTGCACGGCTGTAGTGCGGATCAATTTGCAGCGTATCTTGAAATTCCTTCCTCGCGAGTTCGGACTTATTCGCTTTCATGTAGGCCATCCCCAGGTGGTAATGATACGTTGCGTCCTTCGGGTTCGCCTTTTCCGCCTGCTGCAGCATATCGATAGCCGAGTTATAGACGCCTTGCTTGTAGTACGCCCAACCGAGTGTGTCTGCCGATGCTGGCAGATCGGGCAGACCCCGCCGCGCGGTTTGCGCCAGCGAGAGCGCAACGCCCGTATCGGCCCCGTGCTCCAGCATCAAATAAGCAAGATTGTTCGCCGCCACGGGATAATTGGGTTTCACCTGCAACGCCTGCTGATACGTGCTCTCTGCTTCTTGCCAGCTGCCCTGTATTTCGAGCAAGCTGCCAAGCGCTACGTACAACCGCACGTCTTTGGGATTCGCTTGAATCGCTCGTTTGTAGCCAGCCACGGCCTGATCGACCGAACCCTGCGACGCCTGAACGGTCGCCAGGAACATAAACGCCGGCACGTTGTTTGGATCGAGTTGCGTTGCCTTTTCAAATGCCGCTTCAGCCTTATCCGGCGCTTGATTGCGCAGTTCCACTTGCCCAAGCACAAGGTAGAATTTGCTGTTCGGCGGCACGCGTGAAATCTGGTTCTGCACCAGTGCGAGCGCCTTGCTGGGCTGCTTTTGCTGAACGTCCAGATTCACAAGGCCGGTAAGCGCTTCGGCCGAGGACGGATCCATACTCAACGCCAGGGTGTAAAATTTCTCCGCCTCGTCTGGCCGCTTTTGCGCTGCGCGTAGATCGCCCATCGCAGTAAACGCCCGCGAATCTTTTGGCGCTTCTTGCATCGCGCTTTTCAAATCGGCTTCTGCGCCGGTCTGATCGCCCTGATGCAACAACGCAGCGGCATGAAAGAGATACCCATCCGCAGCGCGCGGCTCCGTCTTGATCAGTTGCGAGCCGCTCGCCGCGAGCGCCGTGTAGTCCTGTTGTTGCTCGGCCAATCCGGCGAGCGCCTTCTGTACATCCGGCATGCCGGGCCGCAGCTTGTTCGCCGTTTTCCATTCGGTCTGTGCTTGCACGATATTGGAGTTCGCCGCATACGCCACGCCCAGTTCGTAGTGAGCCACGGGGTTATTGGGATCGTCCGTCGTCACCACCTCCAGCACGTGGGCCGCATCTTGCGGCTTTCCCTGTTTGATCAGAATTTGCCCTTGCAAAATGCGCGCGTCCACATCTCGCGGCGAGGCTTTCAATAGAGCGTTATCCACATTTGCGGCATCATTTGTCTTGTTTTCGGAAAGGAGGATCGTCGCATACGCCTTCGCAATGCCCGCATCTTTCGGATGCTCGGAGTAGAGCGAAGCAAATTCCGCGGAAGCCTTGTCGACTTCTCCCTGCGACAAATAAAAGTCGCCAAGTATACGATTCCCGTTCGGCTGATCTTTAAGATCGTCTTTCGCCTGCTGCATCACTGCCTCAGCCGCGTCCTTCTGCCCTTCAGTCACATAAAGCATCGCCAGCGCCGATCGTGGTGCCGCGCTTTTCGGATCCAGTGACACTGCTGCCTTAAATTGTTTTTCGGCGTCTGGCCAGCGTTTTTGCCGGGCATAGAATTGCCCCAATGCCATCGCGGCCGCAGCCGATTTAGGGTCCACGGACGTCGCTTTTCCGTAACTTTCCTCAGCGTGCGAAAGATCGCCGGTCCTCTCTTGGATCAATCCCAAGTTCAAGTAAGAAGCCATTCGGTTCGGATCGAGATTGACTGCTTGTTGCCCCTCCTTCAAAGCTGCCGGCATCGAACCGAGGGACGCGTCTGCCTGTGAAAGGATCACCTCAGCCTGTACGTTTTGCGGATTGGTATTCAATGCTGTCTGCGCATGGTTCCGCGCGTCCGTAGCCTTTCCGCCGGCCAACAATAGGCTAGCGATATCCACCTGGGCGTCTGCATTTCTCGGATCGAGCGTCGTTGTCGCCGCAAGCTCCTGATATGCGCGAGGGATTTGTCCCATTCTTAACAGGCATTTCGCAAATTGATAGTGAGCGTCCGCATAGTGCGAATCGATTTGAAGCGCATTCTGAAACTCGATTGCCGCTTCGGGGTATTTTCCGGCGGCCATGTAGGACGTCCCTTTATCGAAATACTTCTTTTTCGCAACTTCCGGATTTTGCGAGCAGCCGCAGACGATCGCGGCGAAGAGAACCGCGGCAACACTCCACGTCCGAAGTTTTGCGAACTTTGTCATTCTTGTGCCAATCATACGCATCGGAGCTCCGTCGAAACGCTATTTATCTTACACGCCTCCACGTCCACTTCGGGATTCCTCAGACAGCTCGTGTCCACAGCCTAAAGAGGTCTGATGCCGAAGCCTGGCAAGCTGCAATTCCCCTATCATGGGGCAGACGGCGTGTTCTGCATGTTAGCAAGCTGCGGAAAAGTTAGGAGGAATTGAAGGCCAGGGTCTTGTCTTGTGGTTATGCACTTCGTGTAGCGGCCCACTCGCATTTCAGTCGGGCGCTTTCGCCGTCATTAGGCGACAACAGCGATTGTCTCGCCTGCGTTCACCGTCCGCCCCTCTTTTACCAAGAGGCGTTCGATCTTTCCGGCTTTCGGTGAACGAACTTCGTTCTGCATTTTCATCGCTTCCACTACCACGATTCCTTGTCCGGCCTTGACGATCTCACCAGGCGCAACCAGCACG
>JBOGMU010000127.1:0-56256 GCA_050746865.1 Candidatus Acidiferrales bacterium | reverse complement strand
CGGCCCATGTTCCCGACTTCCCCCAAGCATCGAGGAATATGCCTTGCATTTTGTCTCCCGATTTTTTGCCGATCAGAGAAAACGCAAGCCCCTGACCAAAGGAGTCATCGAGCGAAGCATCGAAACCCAACATATCGCCTTCGAGGCGCGGATTCCCAAGTTCTCGCTCCCGATTTCGGCTTCCGAGGGTGTAGCCCCGCAGCCATGGACCATAGGTCCACAATATTAATGGCGCTTTTAGATCGTCGGAGGCGGTTTTGAGCTCCAGGTCCCACGTCACCGAGAGCGTATAGTCGAGGGCCTTACTGGCATTGCCGCCGTAGTCTGGAGGAAGTGCAGCAATATCGACAAAGCCGGGTTCTGCCAAAAATGTTGTCTTATTCTCGAGGAACTTGAAGTCGAAAGTCACATCGAACGTTCCGGGAGTGTGGTCCACAAATTTCCATGTCTGCGCGTTATCGGTGGCAGCTTTCACCAGAATTGCTGGTCCATCCACCACTTCCACTTTGCTTACGGAGTGGCCGTCCGTCGTAATCTTCAAGTGAACCGGACCTACGATGTCCGCCGTGCGTGCTATTGCGGGATAGTGGATAGGCGCATGCTCAATCACTCTAGGCAGGACTCTTGAGGGTTCCTGAGCACTCACACTGACCATGCATAGCAAAGGAAGCGCCAACAAGATCAGAAAGTTGCGAAATCTCATCACGGCTATCATCTCTGCGCCAAGTCACGTTTAGCAGAGTGATTATAGTTCTGGACAATAAGTGTCGTAATGCTGTTCTGCGAGGGACGTCAGCTTGTGATAACGCCCTTACCGTCAAATGCCTTCAATTGACCGGAGCCGGTCTTTTACCCTATCCTTTCCCTGCGCTAACCCCTCATGGGTGCAATGACGCCAAGTACGCCACGATGTTCACCACGTCGTCGTCGGTCACCTGGCGCACCGGCTCCTTCATCAATTGCGCGTACGGGCCATTTCTGACGCCGTTGCGAATATCGATAATCTGCCGCGCCATCTGCTCCGGATCGCGTCCGGAGATGGACGGCACATTGCCCAATCCCTTTAGGTCCGGTCCATGGCAAATCGTGCAGCGAATCGTCTTGCCATTGCCGCCGGTCGTCACCAGCTCTTTGCCGCGCGCCATGCTTCCCTTCGGCACGTAAGCGATAAAGCCGGAGTTTGGATCGCGCAATTCCGTGCGCTCGTAATCTTCGGAAACTACGATCACGCGCTGCCCGATCGGCTCCGTTCCGCCACCGTCCACGGCGACCAGCATCCCGCCGGCAGGCCTTGTTACGGGCACAGTGTCGGTCTCGACCACGCGAATCCACGGCTTCGGCTTGAGCGATGCGAAATACTTCGCCGCTGTCCATGCATCTTCCTCGCTGATCGCGGTGCCGATACGGACCATCCAGAAATATCCCATCCGCGGATCGGAGCCTTTGCGCAGACCGTTCTTAAAATCCGAAAGCTGCTGCACGATATATCCCGCCGGCAGACCGACGAGGCTCTCGTTTTCCGGGCGGCCCTGCCCGTTTGGCAGATGGCAATATCCGCACGCCTGCACACCGGACGCGCTGTTTCCCTTCAACACGATGTCCGGCATGCCCGCATGCGAATCCGGGAACCAGTCCGGAAATCCAAACATTCCATTGCTGCGCATCTGCGTCTGCGTGAGCCCGACGTCGCTTCCGGGCACATGCCGGAGGGTACCGTCATCAGGCGCGCGTCCGGGACCGCGACCTGCGACAGCGGGATTCCTGCCACCGGCGGCGCTACCGGCGTTCGCCGGGCCGCCGCGATTGCCGCCTCCCGCGCCGCGGGCACCACCACCCCCAAATCCCCCGCGTCCCGGATTTACGGGGTAAGCCCAAAGCGGAAGATTCGGAAATTCGGGAGACTGCGCAGCGGCGGCACTAGCGGTTGCAGCGGGATTCTGCGCTGCCGCAGTACCAGCAGCCGGATTGCTATTGGAACTCTGTGCGGCCAAGCCAACCGCGAGAGCGCCGCAGCTTGCCAACGCCAATGGGAGAACTATTGCGCGAACGCGTGAGATGCTCATGGGTTTGTCCCCTCGCTATAAATTCGTTCGCGCACAATATCACAACTTACGCGCACCAAGGAATCTCAGTTATTTATGGACATAGAAGGGCACAAAATGAATGGGAAGCTGAAGCGTATCTAAAGCTTTTCGCTCACAAGATCCGTTCCACAGCGCAATAAGAAAAATGCGTCATTCTGAGGAGCGCGACCCGGTCCGAGGGACCTCTCTTGCATTTCGCGTTTATCACTTCTCGACGCGGACAATAATCGCAGGCTTTTTGCCGACGCGAAGCGTGTGATCGCCCGGCTGGCTCGAATCGAATGTGTATGTAGGCTCGTTTACGCGAGTACCATTCCATTCGACCGCGCCCTGCTTGATCAGGCGCTCCGCTTCGGCGCGCGACGGCGCAAGTCCGGCAGCGGCAATCGAAGCGGCAAGTTTCACTTTCCCAGTCGCGGGTAAAGAAAAAACCTTCATCTCAGACGGGAGCTGCCGCTTGCTGTAAATCAAATCCCATTCTTCGCCGGCCTTTTTCGCCGCTTCCTCGCCGTGAAACTGCGCCACGATCACGTGCGCCAATTCCGTCTTCGCTTTCTTCGGATGCAGCACGCCCGTGCGCACTTCTTCGCGCATTCGCACGATTACCTGCGAGGCAAAATCCGTCAGCAGATCGTAATACGACCACATCAGCTCATCCGTGATCGACATCAACTTGCCGAAAATTTCGCCGGGCGCCTCCGTAATTCCAACATAGTTGCCAAGGCTCTTTGACATCTTTCTTTCGCCGTCAAGCCCGACAAGAATCGGCATCGTCAATACCGTTTCCGAAGTCTGCCCGTACTCGCGTTGGATATCGCGATGAACGAGCAGATTGAACTTCTGCTCCGTCGCGCCAAGCTCTACGTCCGATTGCAGCGCAACCGCGTCGTAGGCGGTGAGCAGCGGATAGAGCAGTTCGTGCACGGAAATCGGCTGATTTTTTTCCAGTCGCGAACGAAAATCCTCGCGCTCGAGCATTCGCGCCAGCCGGTAATGCCCGCACAGCTTCACGACTTCATGGCTCGGCATTTTTCCCAGCCATTCGCTGTTGTAACGAACCTCGGTTTTCTGGCGATCGAGGATTTTGTAAACCTGCGCCAGATATGTTTTTGCGTTCGCGTCTACCTGATCCCGCGTCAGCGGCGGGCGCGTTTCGGAAACGCCCGTCGGGTCGCCGATCATCGCGGAAAAATCGCCAATCAGGAAAATCGCCGTGTGGCCCATATCCTGAAAGTGCTTCAGTTTGCGCAAGACGACCGTGTGCCCCAGATGAATATCCGGCGCCGTCGGATCGACGCCGAGATAAACGCGCAAGGGCTTGCCCGTTTTTAGCGAATTTTCAAGCTTTGTCTTCAGCTCGTCCTCGCGAATAATTTCCGCCGCGCCCTTTTTCAGGTACGCAAGCTGCTCGTCAATGGGCTTGAATGCCACTTTCTCCACTAACTCTTCTCCCCGGTCGTCATTACGCGGCGCCCCTCGATGCGAAAGCGTTCGTTTAGCACGATGCTCACCGCTTCGGTGTAAATGCGATGCTCTTCGCACAGGATTTTTGCCGAAAGCGTCTCCACCGTATCAGCGTCCTCGATGGGAACCGCCGCTTGCATCACAATCGGCCCCGCATCCAGATTCTCATCCACGAAATGAACTGTGCATCCCGAAATTTTTGCGCCATGCTCGAGCGCCTGCCGCTGGGCCTCCAAACCCGGAAACGCCGGCAGCAAGGAGGGATGAATATTCAGTATGCGATTGGGAAACGCCGCGACAAAATACGGCGAAATCAGCCGCATGTAGCCCGCAAGGCAAACCAGATCGACGCCAGCCTCCTTCAGCGCCGCCACAACGAGTTTGTCATAGGCCTCGCGCTCCAGCCCCTTAGACGGAATCGCGCGCGCCGCAATCCCGCGCGCCCGCGCGCGCTCCAGCCCCGGCGCATTTTCGCGATTGCTCAAGACAATCGCAATCTCGGCGCCCGGAATCTTGCGTGCCGCAACGCTCTCCGCGAGCGCCTCAAAGTTCGACCCGCGTCCCGAAAGCAACACCCCTATTTTTTTCGTCATAATTTTTTCAAGCAAGCGAAATTAACACACTTCGCCGAAGCGGCAAAATCACCGTCTCGCGAGCACTTGCTAACAAGGGAGAAGAGCGATAGCTTATAGACAAATGAGCGTTCTACGAAGCCAAATTGATAGCCTTTCGGTCGAAGAAAAGGCCGATTTACTGGATGCGATATGGGAGAGCCTCGAAGCCGACGCTTCCCTTCTGACAGAAGCTCAACGCGCCGAACTCGACCGTCGCATCGCTCATCATGAGCAGAACCCCTCCGACGTAATACCGTGGGAGCAAGTCCTAACTCGCCTTTTTAAGCGCTCGTGACCCTTTCCGGTCATCTGGCTTCCCGAAGCAGCCAAAGAACTAATCGAAGCTCGTGATTGGTATGCGGATATACGGCCGGAACTTGGCGAGCGTTTCGCGCAAGCCGTCGACATAGCGGTGAATACAATCGCCGAAAGGCCATTGCAATTTCAGGTTGTTCACCAAAGGAGAAGACGAGCCGGCGTGCGGCGCTTTCCTTACGGAATATTCTTTGAAGTTCAGGAAGACCAAGTCGTCGTCATCGCTTGCTTCCACAGCAAACGGAATGCCGCATGGTGCAAACACGGTGAAAACGCTACAGTGAAAGCTTCCCTGAGTACAGTACGCGGGGCTTGCCGCGCTGGCCATTCTCGATGCGCCCGATGAAATAGAATTTCTCGCGCCGCCGCCGCAGCTCGCTCTCCACGCTCGAAACGCTCTTCGCAGGCACAACAAGAATCATCCCGATGCCTACGTTGAACGTTTGCAGCATCTCGTCGCGCTCGATCTTGCCGACTTTCGCCAGATACTTGAAAATCGGCAGCACGGGCCACGATCCCAGCTCGATCACGGCCTGCACATTTCGCGGCAGCGCCCGCGGCAAATTCCCCGTGATGCCGCCGCCGGTGATGTGCGCCATGGACGACACCCACCCGCGCGCCAAAATATTCTTCAGCAGCGGCCAATACGCTCGATGCGGCTTGAGCAGTTCCGCCCCGATCTTCCCCCCGACATCCGCCACGTACGCATCCGGCTCGTGACCCGCCACTTCAAACACCAGCTTCCGCGCCAGCGAATACCCGTTGGTGTGCAATCCGGTCGAAGGCAGTCCAATGAGCGCATCGCCCGCCTGCACGCGCTTCGGATCGAGCTGCTTGCTCTTCTCCACCGCGCCCACGATAAATCCCGCTAGATCGTACTCGCCATCTTGATAAAAACTCGGCATCTCCGCCGTTTCGCCGCCGATGAGCGAACATCCCGCCTGCTTCGCCGCGCGGCTCATTCCTTCGATCACTTGCTCCACGATTCGCGGCTCGACCTTTCCCATCGCCAGATAGTCGAGAAAAAAGAGCGGCTCGGCGCCCTGCGTCAAAATATCGTTCACACAGTGATTTAAAATATCCGCGCCGACCGTCGAATGAATTCCCGTCGCGAACGCAATCTTCAGCTTGGTCCCGACGCCGTCCGCGCTCGCCACCAGCACGGGCTGCTTCCAGCGCTCATAATCCAGCTCGAAGAGCGCGCCGAAGCCGCCAATCGGCGCGAGCACTCCGCGACGAAACGTCTTGCCCGCCATGGCGGCGATCCGCCGCTTGGCTTCATCTGCAACGGTGATATTTACGCCTGCATCGGCGTAGCGCATGTGTGCTCGTTTTCCCGAGGGGAGGGGCGGCCTTCTCACTAGAAGATCAGACTTCCCGAAAAATGGCTACCAGAAAATGTGAAACAGCCGGTGCCAGCGAATCGTGCTTGGATGAATAATCGCATTTGCATACGCCTCGAAGCGCTCCGGCAAATGTCCCGGATCCCACGCACCCTCCGGGGCCTTAATCGACATATAAATCATCACCGGCGTCCCGATAACATCCGACCGCGGCACGAATCCCCAGTATCGGCTGTCGTTCGAGTTGTCGCGGTTATCGCCCATCATAAAATACTCATTGGGCGGCACCACGAGCTCGCCATTCACCGTATTCTTCGCCAGTTCCTCGGCCCATTCCGGACGGTCGACGAAGTTCGGCGCCATTTCAGCAGCTTCCGCCGGGAAATTTTCCGAAGTGTATTCCTGATAATCCGGCTGATGTTTTATGTAGGGTTCATTGAGCGGCTTATCGTTCACGTAAACCTGCCCACCAATGATCTTGATGTGGTCGCCCGGCACGCCGACGCACCGCTTGATGAAATCCGGAAATCCCTGATCGGCCAGCGGCGCCCGAAACACGATAATCTGCTGTCTTTTCGGATTCCGCCACAGCGGCTCGTGTATCGACGTAAACGGAATCCCAATGTCGTATCCAAACCTGCTCACGATCAAATGATCGCCGATCTGCACCGTCGGTTCCATCGAACCGCTCGGAATCACACGTGCCTGTACGAATGCACCTTCTATAAAAAGAAACGCTACGATTACCCAGAACCACGAAACAACTTCGATCCATACCCGCTGCGCCGCCGTCGTTCTTACCACTTCGGTTCTTTCGCGATCGGCAGGCAACGCCTGTTCCACGTCAGCATTCACGATGAGCCTCCACTTCCAATTGCACCAGCTCTGTCGGGTAGCTGCCCGTGTAGCAGGAGGTGCAGAATTTTCTCTCCCCGGTATCGCGCACGGCCGCCCGCAACGATTCCAAAGATAAATACCCTAACGAATCCGCTCCTAAGAAGTTACGTATCTCCTCGACGGAATGTTTCGCGGCAATCAATTCATCGCGCCGCGGCGTGTCCACCCCGTAATAGCACGGCGAAATCGTCGCCGGGCATGAAATCCGCATGTGGACTTCTGCTGCGCCGGCTTCCCGCACCATCCGCACAATCTTCCGGCTCGTCGTGCCGCGCACCAGCGAATCATCCACCAGAATCACGCGCCTCCCTTCCAGCATGCGCCGCACCGGATTCAACTTCAGCTTCACACCGAAATCCCGGATCGCCTGCTCCGGCTCGATAAACGTCCGCCCCACATAATGATTGCGGATCAGCGCCATTTGAAACGGAATTCCCGATTCCGCCGAATATCCAATCGCCGCTGGCACGCCCGAGTCCGGCACCGGCGCCACCAAATCCGCGTCAACCGGATGCTCGCGCGCCAACAATCGCCCAAGCTGCTCGCGGCTCTCGTTTACAGGACGACCAAATACGATGCTGTCCGGCCTTGAAAAATATACGTGCTCAAAAACGCAGTATTGATGTTGCTTTTCCGGCGCGAAGCGAATTGACTCCAGTCCGCTGCGCGAAATCCTTACCATTTCGCCCGGTTCCACCTCGCGCACATATTCCGCATCGATCAAATCGAACGCGCAAGTCTCCGAGCCCGCCACCCATGCTCCATCAATTCGCCCCAATGCGAGTGGCCGGAATCCGCGCGGATCGCGAATCGCATACACTTCGTCCCGAGTCAGCAGCAGCAACGAATATGCGCCTTCCACCTGACTCAACGCGTCCGCAATTGCACCCGGCAAATTCCGCGCCGAACTCCGCGCGATCAAATGCACGATCACTTCCGTGTCGCTCGTCGTCTGAAAAATCGAACCACGATGCTCCAGCCGCCGGCGAATTTCAGACGCGTTCGTCAAATTTCCGTTGTGTCCGAGCGCGAGCTTTCCCTTATTGCAATCGATCACGATCGGCTGCGCGTTCATCAGCGTCGTATCGCCAGCCGTCGAATAGCGCGTGTGGCCGATCGCCACATCGCCGGGTAAATTCTTCAATACCCCGGGCGTGAAAATCTCCTGCACATGTCCCAGCGATTTGTGGACGTGAATGTCCAGCCCATCCGAAGAGGCGATTCCCGCCGACTCCTGCCCGCGATGCTGCAAAGCGTAAAGCCCCAAATAAGCAAGCTTCGCCGCCTCCGGATGCCCAAACACACCAAACACGCCGCAATGATCGTGGAAATGTTCGTCTTCGAGGATATGAAGGGTCGACATTAAGAAAATTGCTTCAGACTTCGTGACACAACCATTCTTGGCTGTGCGCTTCTTACGATTCCAAGAAGCTAGAAAGCGATTCGGCCCAAGCCTTCTGGAACGAATCGATCCTTCCCTTAACTCCCGGGTCTACGCTTTGGCACTCTATACGAAATTCTCCGCGCGTCACCGTTCCCACGCGCAAAGCGCTCACCTTGTATTGTGCCGCAATCGACTGAACGCGGGCAAGCAAAGCCGGAGACGCCGAAACCACGGCTCGCGCTCCCCGTTCTCCGAACAGCGCGTATTCAGCAGGCCCGTCTCCCGGCACCTTCGCTTCAGCCGACAGTCCATCGCTCGCGAAGCAGCTTTCCGCGACAGTCACCGCCAGCCCGCCGTCGCTCACATCGTGCGCGGAGACGATCACCTTCTCGCCTGCCAAATCCACTAGACAGTCAATCAACCTCTTCTCCGCATCCAGGTCGATCGCGGGAGGCTCACCCGCCACAACACCTCGAATCACCTTCGCATACTCCGACGACGAAAATTCGCGCCGCAAATCTTCATTTGAACCGCCAAATCCCGCGGAAAGGTTTTTAGGGGGTCGGACCTTCAGGTCCGACGTCATGTCCTCGCTAATTTCTTGGGCTTTAGCCCCTGAGGTCCCCGACGCATCCAGCAGCACAATCGCGTCGTCCTCGTTGCGGAATGCCGATCGCACCGCGCAGTCCGCGTCCTCGATAATTCCCAGCACCCCAAGAATCGGTGTCGGATAAATCGCTTTGCCCAACGTCTCGTTATAAAAACTCACATTGCCGCCGGTGATCGGCGCTTCCAATGCAGTGCAAGCCTCCGAAATTCCATCAATCGCCTGCGTGAACTGCCACATCACCTCCGGCTTTTCCGGATTGCCGAAGTTCAGGCAATTCGTCGCCGCCACAGGACGCGCCCCGGTACAAGCGACATTCCTCGCCGCCTCAGCCACGGCATGCATCGCTCCTGCACGCGGATTCAGAAAACTCCAGCGCCCGTTTCCATCCGTCTTAATCGCCAGCGCGCGATGAGATTCCTTCAGACGCAACACAGCCGCATCTCCCGCGCCAGGCCCCACTCGCGTGTTTGTACGCACCATTGAATCGTATTGTTCCGTGATCCATCGCTTCGAAGCGATCGTCGGCGATGCCAGCAAGCGCCGGAAGTTCTCGGTAACATCCGCGCCTTCTGCCGAAAACTCAAATAGCTTTTCCGCTTTTCGCGGCGCAGGCGCTGCAATTGGACGTTCGTATCGCGGCCCCTCTTCCGCCAAAGCATGCGCGGGAATTTCCGCCGCGATCTTCCCATGATGAAGTAGACGAAGCATGCCATCATCCGTCACCACGCCGACTTCCACCGCATCCAGTCCCCACTTCTTGAATACGTCAAACACCTCGCTCTCGCGTCCGCGTTGCGCAACAAGCAGCATCCGTTCCTGCGATTCGCTGAGCATCATCTCGTAAGGAGTCATGCCCGTTTCGCGTTGCGGCACACGCGCCAATTCCAGTTCGATCCCCACACCGCCCCGCGACGCCATCTCGCAACTCGAACTTGTCAGCCCCGCAGCTCCCATATCCTGAATTGCGACCACAGCGCCTGTGCGCATCGCTTCCAGACACGCCTCGAGCAGCAGTTTCTCCATGAACGGATCGCCAACCTGCACATTGGGCCGCTTCTGCTCTGATTCCGCGCTGAACTCCGCCGATGCCAGCAGCGAAGCGCCATGAATCCCGTCGCGCCCGGTTTTCGCGCCTGCGTAAATCACCGGATTCCCCGTTCCCTGCGCGCGCGCAAAGAACAATTCATCTCGATGCGCAATTTCCAAAGCCAGCGCATTCACCAGCGGATTGTTCGCATAGCAAGGCTCGAAAACCACTTCACCGCCAACGGTCGGCACGCCAAAACAATTCCCGTAGTGCGCGATCCCCTGCACCACTCCATCCAGAATCCGCCGATTTCGCGCAATCTCCTCCGAAATTTCGTCAGGACACGGCTTTAGCCGTGCCGCAGCGGCACCGGAAGCGCCGGCTTTAGCCGCTGAGGCTTCCGTGTGATTACTTGTCGCTGTCAACATGTGGTTTTCAGGGAGTCGGACCTTCAGGTCCGACATAGCGCCTCGCTTTGAAAGGGCTTTAGCCCCTGAGGAATTGCCATTATCTTCGCTCGCAATCTCCCCAAATCGCAACGAATCCAGCACTGCAATCGGACGCGCGCCCATCGTAAAAATATCTCGCAAAATCCCCCCCACACCGGTAGCGGCGCCCTGAAACGGCTCCACAAAACTCGGATGATTGTGGGACTCGATCTTAAAAACAGCCACAAGCCCGTCGCCGATATCGACGACGCCCGCATTTTCTCCGGGACCCTGGACCACATGCTTGCCGCGCGTTGGCAGCTTTCTCAGATGAACGCGTGAAGACTTATACGAACAATGCTCGCTCCAACTGACGCTGAAAATTCCAAGCTCAGTAATATTCGGGTCGCGTCCCAAAATCTTCTGGATGCGCGCGTATTCCTCAACCGTCAGCCCATGCTCAGCCGCAATCTCTGGCGTGACTTTGATTTCGGTTTCGATTGTTGCCATGTTTCGGAATGTCCTGTTTGGCTTGCTGCTTCAGAGTGCGATGACGAAGAAGACGTCTAATCGCCGATTCGCAGAACGAAATCGAAGCCCGGCCGGAGGCCGCAAAATACTTCTCACAGAAATAGAAGCTACGCCGAAACACGCTCCGCCGCACGATCTCGCGACAAATATTCAACCATCGACCGCAAAACCACTCGTCCATCGACCGAACCCAAACCTGCCTCCACCGCGCGCTCCGGATGCGGCATCAACCCCACCACATTCCCAGCCCGGTTGCTCACACCCGCAATCGCGGCCGTCGATCCATTCGGATTCGCCTCGAAATCGCTTTCGTCCGCATCGCTGCCATCGCGATGAACATACCGGAACACGATTTGTCTGTTGCGCTCTAACTCCGCCAGCGCCGCCGGATCGCAAAAATAACTGCCTTCGCCATGCGCAATCGGCAATTGCAGCACTTCGCCTTTTCGCGCCCCGCATGTAAACGGCGTCTCCGCATTCTCCACGCGCACGTGAACCGGCCGGCAGAGAAAACGCAAATGCTTATTCCGCATCAGCGCGCCGGGCAGCAAACCGCTCTCGACCAGAATCTGAAATCCATTGCAGACGCCCAGGACGAGCCCGCCGGATCGCGCAAATTGCTCAATCGCCCGCATCACAGGAGAAAACTTCGCAATCGCGCCCGTCCGCAAATAATCGCCGTAGGAGAAACCGCCAGGAAGGATTACCGCGTCAAGTCCGGAAAGCTGCTCGCTCTGGTGCCAAACGAATTCTACCGGTTGCCCGATCACCTCGCCGATCGCATAGTGCGCATCGTCATCGCAATTCGACCCAGGGAACACCACGACGCCAAATTTCATCCGCACGCTCCGTTCCCTCATTCTATCACGTGGCACAGCCACTCTTGGCTGTGGACGTCTGTCCAGAAGTCGAAAGCTTGCTCCGAATGCCGCGCCCCTCGCGTTTTGTGCGAGATTTGCCGCATACTTCGGCCGCTTCTCGCCCGACGCCTACTTCAAAACCGACGCCACTCGTACTCGTGGTTGCAGATCTACGTGCTGTGATGTCTTACCCTGGCGAGTGAATCACTTACGCTAGACAGACAAGAACTGATGCTAGCGACTCTCGCAGGATTTTATTGTCAGCTGAACCGATCTGCTGCGGCCTCTGCTAATGTGCTTGGCCGCCTACTTCGTAGAGGCAGTCGAGAAGATAGCCCAAGCCATCGGACTTTGAAACGACCACGTCCACGCCCAAAGCATCCGCGAGCTTGTCTCGGAAAGAGTCGGCATACATCGTGAAAACGACAATCTTGGCGTGTGAATTGGCCCGTCGCAAAGCAGACGCCACTTCTGCGCCGTTAAGCTTAGGCATCACCAGATCGAGCAAAATGACATCGGGCTTTAGACGGGCCGCCTTTTCGATAGCGTCTAGACCATCGACGGCTTCGCCACACACCGCGAACTGCTCTCTACTTTCGAGCAGTAGTCGCAAAGCAAGACGCATCGAAGCGGAATCGTCAACGAGAAGAACCTGTTTCATGAACGACATGCAAACTATCAGGTACCAGCCGCCCGGAATATAGGGTCTTCACCCCAAACATCTTGGTACTTAAACGCGATGACTGCCGGTCGCTAGCGCCAACACGGTCGAAACAAACCTCGCTTTTGTGCGTCTCGATCGGCGCCTTTGCCTTCGCTCAGGCCGTGCGGTAATGTCTGAGGGACAACACACCATGCTAGAGCCAACGTCAGCCAGCGGCATGAGAACGGAAACACTATGACGGACAGTGAGGCGATCTTGCTCGCAGTAAACCAAACTCTGGAAGTATCCATTCACTTGTCGGTGCGCCTGGACGCCTTGGAATCCCTCCTCATCGAAAAGGGTGTGTTCACTGAGCCAGAACTCCACGCACAGTTGGCGAAAATGAAAACGCAGACCAACGAGCTGTCGAATGCCCTTCAATCGCTCGAAGAAGGCAGAGCCGCTTCCTAAACTGTAGGACAATCCCAGCGCGGACGCTCGTTCCTGCCCAGCCTCGTTGCGGGTTCTCCCAGTCCCAAGATTCCTGCCTCCCGACCCTCCACACTCTTCCACCCAGCCCCGAGGCTGCTGCCTCGGTGATTAGCCTCCGACGAGCTCGCCTGTCCGCTCGCCGCCCTTTTACCGCAGCTAGTCCGCGCGCCTCTTCGGTTGTTGTACTGTATGGGATGTTGAATGTATATAAGTACTTCTATATATTAAACGTGTGACCAGCCCAGGGTCTCAAACCCGAATTAGATGGTGTGGAGATTCAAACGATGTCATTCGTGAGTGGCCGGATCGCGTTCGGTTCAATCTGGGCGGAGACTTGGGTCGCCTTGAGAACCGCTTGGAGCCTCTCGACTTCGGCTCCATGGGAAGGGTTCTGCCGGGCGTTTACGAATTGAGAGAACGCGATGCAACCCATTGGTATCGATTGCTCTACGTCCATCTCCAAGATCTCGTATATGTGCTGCACTGCTTCACAAAAACGACGAATCAGACGCTCGCAAAGCGACATCAGCATAGCTCGAAATCGTTTGAGAATTCTGAACGAACAGATTTCTGGCCGAAAGCACGAGGGGAAACATGACAAAGGCAAAGGCTATCGCTAAAACCGTACGGGGCACTGTTTTCGAGCAAATTGGATTTTCAGCAGAAGATTCCGTGGCGTTAAAAATGCGTGCTGCATTACATTCGAGAATTGTCGAAGTTATCCAGGAACGCGGGTACACGCAGGCCCAGCTTGCCGATCTGCTCGATACCGATCAGCCACGGATCAGCAATCTTATGCGCGGCAAAATCGCTGACTTCAATCTCGAGACACTCGTGATTTACGCCGAAGCATTGGGACTAAGCCCCCAGATGCGGACCGCCCGGCGCCCTGCAGAAGTTGCGGAGATACGGTAAACGAAGCTACCGATAAACCTCCGCGCGCACTTGCAACGTCTGCGTAACTTCGCTACGTTGTTAAATCGTGTCTGTAGCGGCCGACTCGCCGTTTAGTCGGGCGCTCTTTCCAAATGCAAACGCTGGAGCAATCATGAAGATTAGTCGGGAAGATGTACTGCGGGTAGCCGAACTCGCGAATCTCGAATTGACGCCTGCCGAAGTCGATACCTATCAGACGCAACTCGATCAGATTCTCGGCTACGTCGATAAATTGATGGAAGTCGACGTCTCCAAAGTCGAGCCCATGTCGCAGGTTGTCTTCCCTGGCGAAGGCGGTGCCGCCCATCCTGAACTGCGCGAAGACGTTGTGCGCCCCTGCGACTACGCGGGTGCAGTGCTCGCGCAAGCTCCCGAATCGGCAAAACCGTTCTTTCGCGTTCCACGGGTGATCGAGCGATGAGCGCCCCGGCACGTTGGACCGTTCCCGCTATTCGTGAAGCTCTGCAATCAAAGAAAACGTCCGCGCGCGAAATTTATTCCGATTTCAGCTCGCGCATCGAGAAACACAACTCGCAATGGAACGCATTTCTCACGCTTTCCCCCGAACGCGGACTCGCACAAGCCGACCGCATCGACGCGGCAATCGCGCGCGGCGAGCAATTGCCGCCGCTGGCTGGCGTACCTATTGCAATCAAGGACGTGATCAGCACGCGGGGCATTCGCACCACGTGCGGCTCCAAGATGCTTGAGCATTACGTTCCGCCCTACGATGCCACCGCCGTCGAACGCCTCGAAAAGGCCGGCGCACTGTTTCTCGGAAAAGCCAACTGCGATGAATTCGCCATGGGCGGCTCAAACGAAAATTCCGCGTACGGTCCAGTTAAAAATCCGGTCGCGCCGGATCGCGTTCCCGGCGGTTCCAGCGGCGGTTCTGCCGCAGCCGTCGCCGCCGATCTCGCGGTCGTTTCCCTCGGCACGGATACGGGAGGCTCGATTCGCCAGCCCGGATCGTACTGCGGCATTCCAGCGCTGATGCCAACGTATGGACGCGTCTCTCGCTACGGCCTCGTCGCCTTCGCGTCATCGCTCGATAAGATCGGCCCGTTTGCCACGACCGTTTCTGACGCCGCCGCTGTACTATCCGTCATCGCCGGGCATGATCCCAACGATTCCACATCTGCCGCGGTTCCGGTGCCAGACTATCTCGCGACGATCGCAGAATCCGTCAAAGGTCTGCGCGTCGGTGTCCCCGAAGATTACTTCGGCGCGGGACTTGATGATGAAGTGAAAGAGAAAGTGCAATCGGCGATTGCGACGCTTGAAAAACTCGGCTGCCGCCGTGTTCCGCTTCACATGCCGCACACCGATTACGCCATCGCCGCTTACTACATCATCGCCACAGCAGAGGCGAGTTCAAATCTCGCCCGCTATGACGGCGTTCGTTATGGTCTGCGCGTTCCCCGAGGCACCCTTAGCGAAATGTATCGCAAGACTCGCGGCAGCGGCTTTGGCGCGGAAGTGAAGCGCCGGATTATGCTCGGCACCTACGCGCTCTCGTCCGGCTACTACGACGCCTACTATCTACGAGCGCAAAAAGTTCGCTCGCTCGTCGCCCGCGATTTTGCCGACGCATTCCAAAAGGTGGATGTGATCGTCACACCCACAGCGCCGACTCCCGCTTTCAAGCTCGGCGAAAAATCCGCCGACCCGATCCAAATGTATTTAGCGGACATTTACACCGTCACGGGCTCGCTAGCAGGTGTCCCCGGGATTTCCGTTCCTTGTGGCGAGACGAAAGCCGGTCTTCCCGTCGGATTGCAGATCTTCGGGAGGCATTTTGACGAAGCCCGAGTGCTCCAGGTCGCGCGAGCTTACGAGCTAGCGTCCGGAAATGCCGACTAGCCGTTTTTAAGGTGCCAAACGCGCCAAACCGTGCCCAAATTTGCGATTTTACGGCGCCATCTGCGCCATTTTTGGCCAAAATTGCCAAGAGTTGAGCTTTTTGAAAAGCTACAAAGTTAGAGATCAGCGGGCGGAATCAATTCCAAAATCCCAAAGATAGATGCTGTACTGATCGTTCGGTATGTTCTGCACCAGAACGTATTCGCCGGGCTCAAGAGGCTTCGCTACCGTGTACCGGTAAACGTTGGGGGCAAGCTGCCACCGCTGCAACGCAACCTCTTTTCGCTTCTCGGCTGTTTCGCCCATCAATTCATCCACATTCTCAACTTCCCGTTCGTTGCCTTTCACCTTCGCACGCACCAGGTCAATCTCAGGCTGTCCTGGCGCCGCGCT
The DNA here is from genome assembly GCA_050746865.1 of Candidatus Acidiferrales bacterium. Lineage (GTDB taxonomy): Bacteria > Acidobacteriota > Terriglobia > Acidiferrales > UBA7541 > Palsa-295. Next base: position 40,372 of record JBOGMU010000127.1, on the reverse strand, counting down.
TCGGAGATAAAACTCAGGCTGCCCATTCGTCAGCCGAAGTTTGGCCTTTTTACCCGTAATTGAAATGACGTGACGCGACGGCACGATTGGTACCGGAATCATCACTTTCTCAAGCGCCCGAATTTTGCTGACCGAAGATTTCATGTCGGCTTTATTGACGACGACGATCTGCTTGCCGTCGAACGCAAACAGGCCATTGTCCGGGGGAAGAAAGATGCCGGGAGCGGGTTCGATGCTTGCGTCGACAGTCAGAGGCTGGGCGTTTTCTTCTTTCTCGCGTTCATTTACGGCCTTCACAAGTGAGGTGGCTTGCTGTGCTTCCTTTGCGGCTTCCTTTTTCGTCGCCTCCCAATCCACTAGCGAGGTGGGCATTTCTTCCCACTGATGGGTATCGAGGCTGTAGTAACGAATGCGATCGCCGTTAACTTCATACTCACGGACGAGCTGGAAGGTGCCGTCTTTCAATACGAGCTTCTGGCCGCGCGAGGAGGCGTTGCTCTGGGCTGGCGATGTCTCTGCCGAATCGGCAGCAGAATTTTGGGCAGGAGCTGCGACGACTCCGAAGAGGAAAAAAAAAGCGGCTGCGATTACTCCACGCAACTCGCTGGACGGAAAGCGTTTATTACCGATGGGCGGCCGACACATATTTGTGGGATGCCTCCCGCGGGGACAAGGATAGCTCCGCGAGAGAATGGCGGCAACCAGCTTCGCGCGTTCTAAAACGCCGATTCCATGTCTTAAACTCGGCTTAGTGTTCGCAGCGGGGATGCAGCCGCGAGAGGATCATTAGATCGGAGTTGGTGAAGAGCCAACTTTCGGCGCGTTCACCGGCGATAAGCGCCGCGGCCATAGTGCCCAGATGTTTTTCGTTGGCGAGGCGGCGGAGATGCTCGCGGCAAATACCTGTGAGACCAACAATTTCCGCTTCAGTGAAGAGCTTCTGACTGGATCGAACTCGAACCATGGCGTGCCTCCCTCAAACACCGCAATCCATGCTTGAGAGGAGTCTAGAGACAAGGCTCGGCATGGACAATGAAGGGACTGTACCAGCCGGCAAAACTGTCGTTAGGGGGCGCTTTGGGACCTGAGTACTAGCGGTTCTCTAATTCTGGCCAAGAAATCACACTCATTTGATTCAAAGAACAACCATAGTGTTTTGCGCGACTCGAGCTGTTCAGGCACTCTCTTTGGCTGCAGTTTGGGCAATAGGGCGCTGATCGGGCGGCAATCCTGCGGCGACCGCTGCTTCCAGTTGCGCCAGAAGTTCATTACGCCGTTCGACGGAAAATTGCGCCGCGTCGATTGGGGGATCGAATCGCACGGTTACGCTGCCTGCATTGATCTTTCGGCTCCCCTTTCTCATCAAATGCTGCGTGCCAGCGATTGAAACGGGCACAAGCGGAACGGCCGCCTGGATCGCCATAAGGACGGCACCTTTCTTAAACGTGCGCATTCTTCCGTCAATGCTGCGAGTACCTTCGGGAAATACGGCAAACGACAGCCCTTCGCGCATATATCGCACCGCCTCATCCACGCTGGCTGCGGCGGCTTCGCGATCACCCCGATCGACAGCAACGAATTTCGCGGCTCGCATACCCGTCGAAAGAATCGGGATTTTCAACAATTCCTTTTTCAGTAGCACGGAAATGCGGCGAGGGATCACAGGAAAATAAACGATCGGATCGAGATTGGAAGCATGGTTCGACGCAAAGACGCATACTCCTTGCGGGATATTTTCAAGTCCCTCAACACGCACGCGAACGCCGATCGCCCGAAGCGCGAACGCGCAGGCGCTCATCGACATGTAATACATTGGGTCCGGATTGCCAGTTATTACTGTCCAAACGAGAAACCAGGGCAGAACCAGCATTACGCTGAATCCGAAAAAGGCACAAACGAATAGAGTGCGGATCATGAATGTGCGGCACTCGAATACGCGGAGTGTGGCGAAAATAAACCCTTAGTCAAAACACGACGAAAGCAAGAGAGGTCCTTCGCTTCTCTCAGGATGACGGTGGTTTGAGTCTCTCGCTGACGCGAATAGCGGCGGTGCAGGTCACTGTCATTCGGCCTCATCATTTCAGTTGGTTGTACCATGCAACAGGCCTTGGCGGATGCGGAGTTGGCGTTCGTTGGCCTGAGGCGTTTCGGCGATCACGTATCGTTGTCCGCCATCGCGGGGTTCGGACGTAAGCGTCAGACCTGCTAGTCCAAGAAATTTGGTATAGGGAATTTCGTCTGTGCCCGCGACGTAGCGCGCAAAAAAATCGGTAAAATCCTTCCCGGACACATCTTCCACAGCACGGCAAACACCTTCGCTGCCATCATAGAACTTGCCTTGCTTCGCATATTCGTTATTCATCAGACGCATCACGTCATCGAGGGATTTGCGATTGTCGGTGGCGTCGCGGATCGCGAGATCGAGCAACACGCCGAGAATATCGCCTTTGTTGTAATAAGAGATGCTGCGCGATGGATCGGCATAATCTGGAAAACCCTCAAACCAGGCGTCGAGGCTCGACTCTTCCGCACTTTGCCAAAGGCGCGCCGGACGCGACTGCAAGATTTCGATTTGGCCCGCAAGGTCTCTATAAAACTGTTCCTTCGACCAAAGTCCTGTGCGTTCGAGGGCGAAATTCTCGTAAGTGTTCGACACGCCTTCGGCAAACCATAGCGCGCGGCTATATTGCTCGCCCGAATAGTCAACCGGCTCGAGCGATTGGGGGCGGATGCGCTTTACGTTCCATGCATGAAAGAATTCATGCGCCGCGATGCCGACGCATTCTTCAGGAGAACTGCATGCGATGGCCGATGAGTTGCGATGCTCCATGCCACCCCCACCAACGTCTCCTGACGATCCCATGTGAAAGATAAATGCGTAGCTGCGATCGGGAGAATCAAATGGCGAGCCACCCATCAACTTAAGCTCGTATTCAGTGATCGCATGAAGGCCGCTTTCGAGGCGGGATTTATTTGAATCCTTTCCGTCGACGATCACATGGATCGGCACGCTATCGCTTTCGAAGCTGAACTGATCGAAGCTGCCCGCTTCGACCGGTGCGTCCACAAGCGAATCGTAGCTGGGCGCAGAGTATGAATTGCCATTCGCGCGCGGAAGCACGGTAGCGACTTGCCAACCCGAAGGCACATTGGCGAACTGTATTGTGGCGTCTTCGGAACGACGATTCGGGATGTACATCAAAATTTCAGCAAGGTTCATGAAGGCGTGATGAGAATTGAGTTGCGAATCGAAAGGTCCTGGATCATTCCATAAGATCGAATAGTCGATTAGAAATGTGTTGTGGTCTCCCCGCACACAGCCAGTTTGCGGGGATATGTGCCAATCCTGCTTATCGCTCTTCTTGACCTCGAGCGGGACGCTGGTGAGAGCCGCGCAGCTTGCTGTGACGTCGCGAACGCGCTCGGCGAAATCGCGGATTTGGTAAAGCGCGTTCCAGGCGGGAAGAGCGGCCGTAATTGCGCGACCGTTCACGGGAATTTTTACCTCGACGTGAAACAGGTGCTGTTCGGGATGGCTTAACGAGACCGTATAGGAGACTGTAGCGCGGGCGGCCCGAACATTTCCGAGCATAAGAAAAAGTAGAAGGAATATAGCCCGGAAGATTTGGGTCGCACGCTGAAAGCTACGAGCGTGCTGGGGCTCAGGAGCGCAGCCATGAGTGGCTGTACCACTCACTTGCGGGCACCGGTGACTTTCAGGGATTCGAGAAGTTTGGCCGTGAGCCCGTCGAAACCGCCGTTGGACATGATCAGAACGAGGTCGCCGGGATTTGCGTTCGCGGAGAGATGTTCGACGATGCCGGGAGTCGAGGCAAACGCTTGCGCCTCGCGTCCGCGCTTGCGAACACCTTCGGCAATCGCATCGGGCGAGAGCCGATCTTGTTCAGCCAGAAGTTGCGCGCGATTGACTGCACCGATCAATGTAATGTCCGCGGCGGCGAGAGCATCCGGCAGCGCATCTTGAAATACTTTGCGGCGCATCGTATTGGAGCGCGGCTCGAGAGCGACCCAAATCTTCTTGCCAGGCCACCGCATTCGCGCCGCTTCTATCGTGAGGTGAATGGCGGTTGGGTGGTGCGCGAAGTCCTCAACGACCAGAATTCCGTTTGCCTCCCCTTTAATTTCCATGCGGCGGCGGACGCTTTGGAATTTCGCGAGCGCGGACTCTATCGCGTCACATTCCACTCCGCGACCATAGGCGAGGGCTACGGCTGAAAGCGCATTGAGGACGTTGTGCCGGCCAGCAACCGGAATGCGGATGCGTGTGACTTCATTACCCCGAAAGGCGACCCGGAATTGTGTGGCTTCGTCGTGCCATGAAATATCGCCCGCGCTCCAATCGCACTCGGGCGTGAAGCCGAATGTCTCCACAGGGCAAAATGCCTTTTGGACGACTTCTCGCAAATCCGGACTCCCGCCCCAAATGAGAATTTTGCCTCGGCGCGGAACGAGGTTCACCAAGCGGCGAAACTGGAGCGCGATCGAGGCGAGATCGGGATAGATATCGGCGTGATCGTACTCTACAGACGTGAGAATCAGTTCATCGGGGTGATAGTGCAAAAATTTAGGGCCCTTGTCGAAAAACGCAGTGTCGTACTCATCGCCTTCGATGATGAATTCCTCGCCGCCTGCCAAGCCGTAACTGCGATCGCCGAAATTAGGCGCAACTCCACCGATCAGAAAATCGGGCCGGCGGCCGGCGACGTGAAAAATCCAGGCGAGCATGGCGGTCGTGGTGGTTTTGCCATGTGTGCCAGCGACAACGATCGACGTGTGGCCGGGAATGAAATGTTCCTCGAGCAACTGCGGCATCGAGCAATACGGTATTTTTTCGTCGAGGATGTATTCGAGTTCGGCGTTCCCACGCGAGATGGCATTGCCAATCACCGCCAGGTCGGGTGCAGGGCGAAGATTTTCTTCACGGTAGCCGTCATACCATTTGATGCCGAGCGAATCGAGCAGCGTCGAGGCGGGCGGGTAGACGTTTACGTCCGTGCCTGTGACGCGAAAGCCCCGGTCACGCAACATGCCGGCAACGGGCGCCATCGCAGCCCCTGCGATGCCGAGCATGTGAATGTGGGATGGTTGCGGCTTTTCATTCAACATTGAATCGTCCTTATCTAGCCTCGCGAAAAGGGCATTTCCTCAGGCGCTAAAGCGCTTTCCTTGCAAGCATGCAATGTGGAACTCTAGCTCCGATCCCCTAAACATCCTTGAAGGACGTTTGCGGTTCGCATGCGCGCTCCAGAATATTCAGGCGCTGCGCGCGCGCATCGACGACGAGGCGAGCGCGAACACCGAGTGGCAGAGTGAGCATGGCACGCTCGGTGTGCCCTATCGGTGCGCCGAACACGACAGGAACACCAAGCGGCTTGAAGATGCGTTCGATAACTTCTCGCACTGTTTCGTCGCCATCCTGAACCTGACAATCGGGAAAACCGCCGAGAACGACGCCCTCAATGCCACGGAATTTTCCTGCTTGGCGCAGGTGAGTGAGCGAACGGTCGATGGCGTAAGGCTTCATGCCTCGATCCTCGATAATAAGGATGGCACCCTCGGTCTTCAGTTCCAAAGGAGTGCCGAGCGTTGTCTCTATTAAGGTAAGGCAGCCGCCGAGAAGGATTCCTTCGACTTCACCGGAGACCAGCGCTTCTCCATCGAGGTTGATTGCCCAGCTTTGGGTGGTTCCACTGAGTGCGTCGAGCAGACTTTCGCGGTCGTAACCGTGCGGCTTGCCCTCTCCTCGGCTGAAATTCGTGGCGACCATCGGGCCATAAAAGGACACCCAGCCAAATTTTTCCCAAAGATAGATCTGGAGCGAACTGATGTCGCTGCAGCCGAGAAGAATCTTGGGAGACGCCGGCACAACGTCGCGAGTAAGGCAGTCTAGAAGGTACGTCGAGCCATAACCGCCGCGCGTGCAGAAGAGTGCGCGTGTGGCGGGTTCAGCAAAGGCTTGTTTCAGCTGCGCAAAACGCATCTCTGGCGATCCCGCAAATGTACGCGTGCGGGCCAAGACTGCGGCTGGGTCAAATTGCGGCTTAAATCCCAAGCGCTGCAACTCTTCGCAACCAAGGCGGAAAAGGTCCTCCTTGATGGGGCTGGCGAGGGAGAGCAAGCGGAGAGCGTCTCCCGATTTCAAGGCACGCGGTTTGAGAGGCTGCGGCATGGATAAATCGAGAATAAGGAATTTTACTGGCGGCGTAAAGACGAGCGCGACCGGGTGTTTACATGCGAGAACAGAATCGTGGAGGCCCCGACGCCTTGAAGAGCGCAACAACAGCCCTTGCGATGGTTCGCGGTGGCTGCCTGTAAGTTGCGAAGAGTTTGATCGATGATCGGCTGAAAAGAAAGCCGATCGCTACGAAACCGTGCGCAATCGCACGTTCGGTGGACTGGCGTGTGTGACAGCTCGGCGTGCTGCGCTATCACAACGCCCTGCCTTAAATCTGCGAATAGGATGCGGGGGCAAGTATCTCGTTGTCGATGTTGGAGACGATTGGCTCGAAGGAATAGCGGGGATTGGACGTGAGCGCTTTCCATTCGGACGAGCCGACGAAGGCGGCCCAGTCCTTATCGCGATCGGCGAGAGAAGGAAAGCTGATCATGTACGTCAGGCCCGGCTGACGGGGGCCGATGAGACGATCTCCCATGAAAATAGTCCAAATATTCGATTTTTTGAAAATGGCGCCTTCGCCCGAATTCATCATTTCGACTTTACGAATGTGGTCCTGCATCGTGGTGCTTTCGTAGGTGCGCATTTCAATCACGCGCGGTCCTGCGGGAGGCGCAGTAAGCTTGGGCATCGATTCGAACGCGTAAAGGAGCGAACTTTCCATGCGAATGGCGCCCGGATCGCGAGCCGGCGCGTTGAGGAAAGGCGCCGCGGCTTTCTGGTATTCGTTATCGTCCAAGAGACGCCGTTCGGCTGTAACGAGCGTTTCGGATTTCGCGGCAGGCATAAGAACGTAACTTGAAGGGCCCTGCGCGCCAATCGACGTATTGAAGACACCGACCGGCTTGATGCCGAGACGGTTCAGCGCAGGGACGAGCGCATCCTTGAAATAGCTATCGGCAAGCTGCTTCATCGGGCCAGAGAGAATGTGATAGCGGCGGAGTTCGTAGTATTCGCGTTCAGCCGACGCCGAAGATTCCTGCGCCCCTGCCGCGCGCAATGAGACTGAAGCAGCAAGCGCTCCTGAAGCCACAGCCGAACCCAAGAATTTCCGCCGATCCATGAAAATCCTCCGCGTGGTCAATTTTTCTACAACTTGCGCGGAAATGATCACACACGCGGGAGGGCGTGTCCAGCAGCGATCGGTAAGTTCGCTTTGGTTCGAAGCGAACGTCGCCGTAGATCGGCTACTGAATGGTGAGGGTCAGATTAGGTACGGTCACAGTCGTGCCGTTGATCGTGATCGGTACGCTGATCGATTGCGCGGCTGCTTTTGGAGCTGTGGGTGTTTTCGCCGCGCTGGTGCTGCCATTCGCATCAGCACTTGAGGCGTTCATACCGCTGCCGCAGCCTACGCCGGTCATAGCAACTGCAAATAAGAGCGTAGCGAAAGCGAAATTCAAGCGGCGCTGCTTGCGAGGCATTGCGAGCGGCAACCCTGCCATGCAGAGTAAGATTGCCAGCAGCACATCGCGGCCCGACGCCGAAGGAGAAATGGCAGCAGAAGAAACCGCAGGCGTAACGGTGAGCAGAGCCGTGGTGGTACCGTTTGCGGGCAGAGTGAAATCGGTGAGCGTGCATGCGATTTTCTGCGAAGCCGCGCTAGTGCATCCGGTAGAAGAAAGCGCACCTGCACCCGCGAGGCCGCCCTGGCTTATGAAGGTGAGCGTAGTAGTCGCAACGAGGCTTGGTGCGGAGATCGCGAGAGCCGCCGGCGCGGCCGAGACGGCGAATCCTGCGGCGACTGGCCGAGTTCCGGAGCCGCCGCCGGCCGTTTGCGTGGCGGCGCTGCCGCTGCCAAAGATGGCCCACTTCGAAGTCGAGCGATTGTAACCAGGCCAAGCCACAGCCACGTTGCCACTCGAATTTGCGGCTGCCACAACTTCGACGGCCTCGGGATTACCGCCCGTCCCACCGTTCGTAATATTCGTTGAAGAGAAAGTGCTTCCCTGGTCTTTCGATTGAAGCAGATAAACATCGGTGCCTGCGGCGGCGATGTTGATCGTACCGGTTGCGCCAAGAGCAATGGCGGCTGGAAAGAACGATGCGATTTGGCGCGGCGCGGAAAAAGCGGTCGTGCCGGCATTCATGCGGCTGAAGAAAGCCGTGTTGTTTCCTCCGGCGACTTGCGGCCAGGCGAGATTCACATTACCCGTGGAGTCGATGGCTACGAGCACGCGAGAAATTGCGGCTTGGCCCTGCGTGTTTGTGATCTGAACCGGTGCGGAAAACGTGGCGCCAGCATCTTTCGATTGGCTGAAGAAAACGTCGCTCGAAACGAAGGAGCAGAAGGACGCGCTGGGACAGTTGCTGTTCCAGGCGATATCGATGTTGCCCGCCGGATCGGCGGCGATCTGGTCGAAGAATGCGCCGCTTGCGGTATTCGAGACGTCTTTAGCGACAGAGAAGCTCGTGCCGGCGTCCGTCGAACGCGTAAAGAAAAGATCGTAGGGATTGTGACCGTCAACGCTGCCTTGCCAAATGACGTCGATCCCGCCGCTTGCATCTAGCGCCATTGTTGGGCTCGACGCGCCTGAAGCGTAATTGGAAATATTCAGCGGTGTGGAAAAGCTGACGCCGCCGTTTGTGGACCGGGCGAAAAAGATCTGGCTCGTGTTCGCATCCGACCAGACGACGTTGATATTGCCAGCAGCGTCGATAACAAGCGGGTGGTAGCCGGCCGCGCTGAATGCTAGTGAGGCATTCGTCACGCCGGCAATATTCAGCGGTGACGAGAATGTGCCGCCCGCGTCCGCCGAGCGGCTGAAAAAGAGTTGGCCGCCGCCGCTCCAAATCACGTTGATGTGCGCTTGACTATCGAGAGCGATGACAGGATTTCCCGATGAGCCGTTGCTGGAAAGATTCTGCGCCGCAGAAAAAGTAGTGCCGTGGTCCGCCGAGCGACTGAAGAAAGTGTCTTTGTTGCAGCCGGAGCCGGTGCAGGCGCTCGCCTGGTCGCTCCACACGACATAAATATTGCCGTTTTGCGAGACCGCCGTTTGTGGTTCGCCTGTTGCGAGCGTGTCTGAAGAAATTTTTGCCGCCGGCGAAAAAGAGGATTGCGCGTTCGCTGCGGCTGCTGCGAATGCGAACAGCGCTAGTACGAGCGCGACGCGATTTGCTGCGCGGCACAAGAGAATCGTCCATCGAACCATGTCACACCCCCGCGTGTCTGATTGATGTGAGTCGACGCGCTGGTTGCGCCGCTGCTTTCTGCTGCTGTTTAGAGCTGATCCGCTAAACGCCCGGTACTCCCAAGCCCGGACCGTTGAACGCGTGCTACGGTAGTCCGGCTTACGAAAAGCGACAATCAGGGGCGGAATTAAGACTAAAGGGGGAAAAAGATGCATTGCTTGGGGTAGGTAAATGCCTGAGACATAGAATCGCGGGGCGTGGTATGCGCCAATAAAGACCCAAGAATCAGAGGCTTGCGTTGTAGGAAGAATAGAAGCGCGAGCGTCGGAACTGGGGATCCTACTGCACCATGAAATTGACCGAGGAGGATGTGCCGCCGCCGGGATTTGGATTGGAGACTGTGAGGGAAATCGTCCCGCCGGTCGCCACATCGGATGCGAGAACACCGACGGCGAGCGTGGTGGAGCTTGAATAGCCGGTCGGTCGGGGCGAGCCGTTGAAGTTAACTACGGACCCGGGTACGAACCCGTTTCCCGTGAGGACGATAAGCGCGCCAGGAGGCAAGGACCCAATTGAAGTGGTGGCCGGCTTAATGGACGTCAATTTTGGCGTCGGATTTGACGCCGGTCCAATGGGAAATTTTACGGAAGGAGACGCAACCCCGGGCGTATCCGTCCGGACTGCGATGCTGGCGAGCGATGCCGACGCAAGACTCTCCGATCCGATCGTCGCGGAAAGTTGCGTCACAGGAGATCCGACGGCCGTGGTATTTAACGCGGTGCCGTTGAATGCGATCACGTAGTTGGAAAAAAAGTTTTTCCCTGTGACGTTGAGCGTGACATCGGAGTGTCTTCCGGCGACTCCGGTGCCGGGATCCAGTGACGTGATCGTCGGTCCATTTGCCGCAGGTGGATTAATCACAAGAGAAACGGCCGCCGGATTCAGTCCACCACCGGGGGCGGGATTTGTAACGGTAAGCTGTCCACTACCAGGATTCGCAGCATCACCTGCGAGAATCGTCACAGCCAATTGGCTGGTTTGATTGTCAAAGACGGCTGGACGGTCCACACCATTCCATTGAACAGTTGTGTTGACCTGAAAACCGTTGCCGCTGAGATAGAGCGTAAAGGACTGGCTTCCCGCGGTTACGACGTTAGGAAAGAGACCTGTAATAACCGGTGTCGGATTGTAAGATCCGCTTCCGCAGCCAAAAAACAGCGCGACCGCAGCGATCAGCGCGGCCCAACCCAAACGACTCAATCCTATCCTCCTGATCAACTTCCTGAGGTCCCAAAGCCACCAGACACCGGGCAGCCGGGAAAGCAAAGCGGAAGCCGTGCACAGCCTGGACCGCCACGAATAAGCGTCAAAAAGCGGACTGAAATTGATAACACCTCGGCGCGCAAGCCGTCAACTCGGATTCAGCCTGCAAACAAATGGTTGCCGCTATTAAAGATTGAACGCCGTGAGCTTCGAGAAGCGACGGGCGCGCGCCACGAGTTCGCGGCGAGTGACACTGGCGAGGCGTTCGACGCCGAAGCGTTCGACGGTGAAGCTGCCGACCACCGAACCATAGACCATCGCCGAACGCAACGTGCGCTCGTCGATGCGGCCGACGCTGGCAAGATAGCCCATGAAGCCGCCAGCGAAACTGTCTCCGGCACCCGTCGGATCGTGGACTTCCTCAAGAGGAAATGCCGGCACGGAAAAAATGAATTTTTCGTGGATCATTAATGCGCCGTGCTCGCCGCGTTTGATCACGAGCGTCCGCGGCCCCATCTTGAAAATGGCCTTCGCAGCCCGGAGGAGGTTGTGCTCGCCCGTAAGCTGGCGCGTCTCATCGTCGTTGATCATCAAAATGTGAATGTCCTTGAGTGCCTGGCGCAAAGCTTCTGGAGTACCGCTGATCCAATAATTCATCGTGTCGAGAGCCGCCACTTTCGGCTTGCGCTTCATCTGCTGCAGAACAGACCGTTGGAGCGTCGGATCGATGTTGCCTAGAAAAACGAATTGCGAATCGCGATACGAATCCGGCAGCGTGGGCCGGAAGTTCGCAAATACGTTCAGCTCGGTGGCAAGCGTCGTACGCTCGTTCATATTCATGCTGTAGCGTCCGGACCAGAAAAAGGACTTCCCCGCCGCGCGCTCGAGACCATCGAGATTGATTTTGCGGCCGCGAAAAACAGCCTCTTCCTTCTTTGTGAAATCCTCGCCGACAACGGCCACGATGCGCACCGGAGTAAAATGGCTTGCGGCCAAAGCAAAATAGCTGGCCGCGCCGCCCAGCGTACGATCCACCTTCCCAAGCGGCGTTTCAATTGCATCGAACGCAACAGAGCCCACGACAAGTAAGGACATTCGTTTCTCCTGTGATTTTTTATCTTAGGACACGTACTTGCCGATAATCGGGGCGAGCCGCTTTTTAGCCGTCGCCGGGATCGCCTTGCGGTCGGTCATAATCGCGTGCGCGAGCGCCTTTCCACACTTGCAGGCGCGCTCCTCGCCCAGGGCGCGAACTACCTCACGAATCGCGCGCTGCACATTTTCCGAATTCTTGCCCATATTGGCGATGATCTCGTCGAGCGTGACGGAATCGTGCTGCGGGTGCCAGCAATCGAAATCCGTAACCATGGCGAAGGTGGCGTAGCAGAGTTCGGCTTCGCGCGCGAGCTTCGTTTCGGTGAGGTTGGTCATTCCGATCACGTCAAAGCCTTGCTTCCGATAAAACTGCGATTCGGCAAGCGTAGAAAACTGCGGCCCTTCCATGCAGACGTACGTTCCGCCGCGATGCGCCTTCACTTCGATGGAATCGCACGCGGCGACCATACGCGCCGAGAGACGCGGACACGTCGGCTTGTCAAAGCCGACATGGGCCACAATACCGCCGCCAAAAAACGTTGCGATCCTGAGGCGTGTGCGATCAAAAAATTGGTCGGGGACTACAAAGTCGAGTGGCGGATATTTTTCGTTCAATGATCCCACGGCGCTGACGGAAATTACTTGTTCCACGCCAAGCATTTTCAGCGCACAGATGTTCGCCCGATAGTTGATCTCGCTCGGAGTAAAACGATGTCCGCGGCCGTGACGCGCGAGAAACGCGACGCGCTTCCCCTCAAGCATCCCAATCACTACGGCGTCGGAAGGATCGCCGAATGGCGTTTTGATGCGCACCTCTCGCGTATTTGAGAGGCCATCCATTTGATACAGGCCGCTGCCGCCGATTATGCCAACCCTGACGGGGTCTTGTCCGGCCGCGGTGTTCCTCCGCTTACTCACTGGGGGCATCGTTCTTGAAAGCTCCTAATCGATTTTTATTGGTTCGGGCGCAAAAGCGCTATCTCGCTCGCGCAGATAGCATGCAGGCGTCTGCGGATCGTGCACGAACAACGCGATCCATTCTTCGGCTGCAATGCGCGGCAACCATTTTCGTTTGTTTTCTAAAACTGTCAAAGGAAAGAGATCGTAACCCATGCCCCAGGCAAGCGGCAGATGTGCCGTAGTGGGCACCAGATCGGCTAGCAAAAATGCCGTCTTGCCTCCGCCGGAGAGCTTCACGCCCACCATGTGCGCCGTATGGCCCGGCGCGCAGATCAGCTCCACGCCCGGGACGATTTCCGTATCCGTTTCGATGAGTTGTAGCTGTTTCGTCTTTTCGAGCAGCGCGAAATTTTCGGCAAAATACGTGGCCCGCGTCCGCTCGTTCACATGCATCGCATTCTCGTACTCGCCTTTGCGAACCACATATTTCGCATTCGGAAATGTCGGTACCATTTTGTCGTTTTCGAAGCGCGTATTCCCTCCGCAATGGTCAAAGTGCAAGTGAGTGTTCACCACGATCTCGATGTCGCCAGGCGCAATTGCGTAGTCGCGAAGCTGATCGGGCAGGCGCGGACCGTCGAGCCCGTAAATATCGCGGCGTTTATCGTCAAATTTGCCGCCGGCGCCCGTCTCGATCAGGATGCGTTTGCCTGCCGCGTAAATCAGAAAGCAGTTCAGCCCAAGCTTGATGCGGTTTCGCGAATCCGCCGGAATTCTCTTCTCCCAGAGCGGCTTCGGAACGATGCCAAACATCGCTCCGCCATCGAGGTAAATATGCCCATCAGAAAGGATATGAAATTCCAGATCGCCCAGTTTCAAGGCTTTTCCTCGGTGCTTTCGGAGCGCGCAGGTTGCCGGCCTAGTGTCGAATACAATTCGTCCGCCGCGGCATAAGGATCTTTCTTCCGTGAAGCCACGGCCGCTGCCATATCCCTTAATGCTCGTCCTTCGAAGTTAGCTCCCGCAATCTCTTCAATCGCCCGCTGCTGAATTGCGCGAATCAGCCAATTCTTCCAATATTCCTCGTCATGCGCTCGGCGAATGCTTGGATCCGCGTGCGCTTCGCGGAAAACCTGGATTTCGCGCGCAAGCTCAGCGATTCCCCTCTCTTCGGTTGCTATGGTGCGCACGATTTTGGGATTCCATCCATCGCGAGGTGGCGTGAGTTGCACGATTGAGACAAGATGCTCCTCGAATTTTGCAGCGTCTTCGTAGTCCGCTTTGTTGACAACGAAAATGTCCGCTATTTCCATCAGCCCGGCTTTAAGGCTCTGCACCTCGTCGCCTAAACCGGGCACGAGAACGACAAGCGTACAATCCGCGACACGAACGACGTCAATTTCGTCCTGCCCGACGCCGACCGTTTCGAGAATGATGATGTCCTTGCCTGCCGCATCCAGCAGGAGCACCGCGTCTGCAGCCGCCTGTGCAAGTCCGCCCCAGGCTCCCCGCGCCGCCATCGAACGAATAAAGACGCCGCTGTCGGTAGCATGGCCCTGCATGCGGACGCGGTCGCCCAGAATCGCACCTCCCGTAAATGGGCTCGAAGGATCGACGGCAATCACACCGACTGTTTTGCCCTGAGCTCTATAGTGCGCTGCCAGGCAGTTGACGAGCGTGCTCTTGCCTGTTCCTGCGGCGCCCGTAACTCCAATGCGCCACGCTTTCCCGGTCAGCGGAAAGAGTTCGCGTAAGAGGCGCTGCGCATCGGGATCGCCGTTTTCAATTGCTGTGACGGCGCGCGAAACTGCGCGCACGTCACCCGCGCGAATCTTCTCCGCCCAATTTTCAGTGGAAGCATTCATCTAGGGCAAACAGGTTCGGCCATTCGGCACCAGCAGTTCAAGATCGAGCTGCGGGTCCCAAGAGACGATCTCAACCTTCCACGAATAAAGTTTGACCCGGCTCGACGCGATGCCGGCGCGGATCAGGAATTGCATCTGGATTCGGAAATTTTGCGCCAGGGAGGAACGCCGCGCCAATGCAGAGAAGTACGATTAGAATGAGGCAGAACCAGCTACCCTCCGGCCCCACGGTTCCTCCGGTGAGCCATACGGGCCCCGCAAATCTGGCGCTGAAAAGATGCCCCGGCGCAGTAAGTCCACTATCAGCAACTCCGTAAAAGAAGGTCTCTCCCCAGTCCCATGCGGCATGAAATCCTATGGCGGCCCAGAGATTGCCGGTCTTACGAATGAGAATGCAAAAGAAAAATCCTATGCCTCCCGCAGACAAAGCGCCGACGTAACTCTCGCCGGTATTTCCGAGGTGGAGACCGCCAAAAGCCAGGCTCGTCACGATCGCCGCCGGCCAGAAGTAGATACCGGTCGACAACGTAAAAAGCAGATAACCCCTGCTTACGCTTTCTTCGGAAAATCCCACGAACAGGAATGCCAGGGCCCATAGACCGGCATCTTCCCAGGCAACCGGCCCATGCAACGCGACTGGGCCCAACTGAAATACTCCCGCAATCTTCAGAGCGCCGAGCAACAACGAGATTGCCGCGAAACCAACGACAGCACTCAACCAAAATTTGCCGCCGAAGGCGCTCGCAAGTCCCAGACCGTAGTCCCCCATGCGCCGCGCTTCGATGCGACTCATCACCCAGCTTGCAAATAGGTAGGCGGCGAAAGTGATCGCTTCGCCGATCAGAACGCCTCGTGCGTTAAATATCAGGAAAGCTTTGCGAGCGTCGGCAGCACTTGCATGGTGAAGAACGAAGTTAATGGCGATGATGACCGCGAAAAAGATCGCACAGGCAATCAGCAGGCGGCAACCGGCGCGGATGCCGTTAGGTCCAAGGAAGATGTTGTAACGCACGGATTCGGGCGGCGTAGCGATTGGGCCTCTGTCGGTAGACTGTAGGTCCTGCGGCTGGAGCGGCGGTTCATTTTCCGTCATGAGCGGACCTCCTCTCGAAGGCGTCCGCACATTAGCACAACCAGCCGCCGCCGAGAACCGAATCGTCCGAATAGAACACAGCTGCCTGACCGGGCGTTATAGCGCGCTGCGGCTCGCGGAATTCAATGCGCGCTCGCGCCGCATCGATCGGCGTGATTTGCGCCTCTGCCGGTTCATGCCGGTTGCGGATACGCACGAGCGCCTCGACAGGCCCATCCGGCTGCGCGAACGGAATCCAATTCACGTTGCAAACTTCCGCCACGCTGCCGTGCAATGATTGGTCCTCACCCACGATCAGCCGGTTTCTCGCGCGATCAAGCGCGACAACGTACATCGGTCGGCCGGTAGCGATGCCAAGCCCCCGGCGCTGCCCAACGGTATAGCGATGCAAACCTTCATGCCGCCCTACGACTTCACCAGCAGTGCTCAAAATCTCGCCCGCGCCATTCGGCAACGAGCTGCCTTGTTCGTGCAAATAACTCTCGATAAAGCGGACATAATCGCCCGACGGCACAAAGCAAATCTCCTGGCTTTCTGGCTTTTCCGCCACGGGAACGGCTAGTCGGCGCGCAATTTCGCGAACTTCCTGCTTGGTCAGCTCGCCAAGCGGGAAGTCTGCTCGCGAAAGCTGCTCTTGCGCGAGGCCGAAAAGAAAATAGCTCTGATCCTTTGAGAGATCTCGCGCACGCAACAATTCGTAGCGGCCCGTCGCGTTGTTGCACCGCACGCGCGCGTAATGGCCCGTTGCGATGCGTTCGGCGCCAATTTGCCGCGCCGTTGCAAGCAGATGCTCGAACTTAACGTCATTGTTGCAGTTCGTGCACGGAATCGGTGTGCGACCGGCGAGGTAATCGTTGACGAACGGGCGAATCACAGTCTCTTCGAACTTTTGCTCAAAATTCACTACGTAGTACGGAATTCCGAGATGGCCCGCCACGCGCCGCGCATCATAGACGTCATCGAGCGAACAGCACCGGTGCCGCGCGGGACCCTCGCCCTGCAATTCCGGCAAGCGGCGCTGATTCCAAAGCTGCATTGTGAGCCCGACAATCGCCTCGCCGCGTTCGTGCAGAATCGCAGCGACGGTTGAACTGTCCACACCTCCGCTCATGGCCACGGCGGTAGCACCCGCTGCTGCTTCCCCGGAAACAGGCACGGTTGGGGTGGATTCGATATCGATGGATGACATATTCAGTTTGCTCTTCTTGCCGCGACGGGTGTCGTCGCCGAAAAGCGCGGCGAAAGAGCGCGTAGGCGTTCGACAACTGCCGGAATCACTGCGATTGCGTGGTCAATCTCCGCCGTGGTGGTTGTGCGGCCCAAGCTAAAGCGCACGCTCGAACGCGCGTCTTCATCACTGAGGCCGATTGCCAGCAGGACATGCGATGGCTCGATGGCTCCCGACGAGCAGGCTGCCCCCGTCGAGCACGCAATCCCTTGCAGATCGAGCGCGATGACAAGCGATTCGCCGGATGCTCCTGGCACGGTGACGTTCGTCGTATTGCAAACGCGCTGGGCATGTTCTCCATTGACGCGAATGCTCCGAATCGATTCGCGCAGCGCGAATTCAAATCGATCGCGAAGCGTGGCCATGCGGCTGGCGTCCTCAGCAAGATGCTGACGTGCGAGCTGCGCGGCTTTGCCCATTCCAACGATGTCTGGCACATTCTCCGTGCCAGGACGCAGGCCACGTTCATGCTGGCCACCATGAAAAATCGGTTCGAGGCGCGAACCCGAACGCACATAAAGAGCGCCGATCCCCTTGGGACCGTAGAACTTGTGCGCCGAGAGCGAGAGCAAATCCGCGCCGATCTCGCGCACGTCAATCGGCAGCTTGCCCGCGGACTGAACGGCATCGACATGAAACGGAGTGCGCGCCTCGCGCGCGATGCGGCCAATTTCTTCGACCGGCTGAATCGTGCCTAACTCGTTGTTTGCGTGCATCACGCTAATCAACACTGTTTCGTTGCGCAGCGCACGGCGGACGGAATCGGGGGAGATGGCGCCGGAGGCGTTTGGCGCAATGTACGTAACGGCAACGCCTGCTTTTTCAAGCGCTTGGCACGTTTGAAGGACCGCGTGATGTTCGATTAGCGCGCTTATAATGTGCTTATTGGGCGCGTTTGACGCCTTAATTACGCCCAAAATGGCCAAATTGTCCGCCTCTGTACCACCACCTGTAAAGACAATCTCGGACGCCTTGGCACCGATCAATGCGGCTACTGATTCGCGAGCTTCATCTACGGCGGCGCGCGCCCGTTGGCCCGGCGAATGGACCGAAGAGGCGTTCGCGAAGTCATCGCGCAGAAACGGCAGCATGGCTTCGAGGACGGCAGGGTCCACGGGCGTGGTTGCGTTGTGATCGAGGTAAATCGGCATAACTGGCCGCTTGCAATTCAGAATAACCGGGTGGCTAGAGAGGGGTCAAGCCGCGTCGGTTCTTGGAAGAGCCTACTCACATCATATTTCCCTGGCGAGGTTGAAATGTGTGAGCGAGAAGCGAATCGGAGAGCTGGGTTTGCTTTTGGGGCCAGTTGGAAAATGAGCCATCTGTAACTGTCAGGCTATGCGCCGCTGCCACCGAAACATTTTGGTTGCTGCAAGCGTATCTTATGGCAAAGGAGGTGATGTATGGATCCCAGTTCTATGCGGCGGCACAGATCGTTCCTCGGTCCGGTAATCCTGATCTGCATCGGCGTCTTCTTTCTGGTTGCGAACCTCGTGCCGTCTTTCGATCCATGGCTCATCTTGGTGCGGTATTGGCCGGTGATCCTGATTGTGATCGGCCTCGGCAAGGTGTGGGATTACTACGCTTCGCGCCGCGATGGAGGGGCAGCGGCGGGCGGCTCAAACGCGGCGGGCGTGCTGATCGCGGTGATTCTGCTGATTCTCCTGCTCGGTCTCGGAGTCTGGCGGACGGGGCGACGTAACATCGTCCGCGGCAGCGAGCAGCACAATACCAAATCCGTGGACCTGCAAGGTGCGACGGCGGTAACCGCTAATCTCAACTTTCCGGCTGGACAATTAAATATCGACGGCGGGTCTGGCCATTTGGTCGATGCCGATTTTTCCTATGTGGGCAACAGTGCGAATGCTGGCCCACAAATGGATTACAACGTTAATTCCGGGCGCGGTCAGCTCAACGTAAGCGAAAACAACGACGAAGTTCGTTTTGGAACTCATGACGACAGGTGGGACCTTCACTTCAACAACAATGTGCCGCTCGATCTGACGCTTCAAATGGGCGCTGGCGAAAGCAATCTGCACTTGGCCGACATAAATCTCTCTCACCTGGAAGTTCACATGGGCGCTGGACAGATGCTGCTCGACCTGACGGGGCCGCGAAAGCAAAGCCTATCGGCGGACATTCACGGCGGCGTAGGACAGGCGCGAATCCGGGTGCCAAAGGACGTCGGTGTACGCGCACATGCGACGGGCGGAATCGGATCAGTGAATACGCATGGATTTACTAAACAGGGCGACGATTATGTGAATGCCTCTTACGGAAAAACACCAACGAGCATCGACTTGAGCGTTGAAGGCGGCATCGGCGAGATTGATCTCGATCAGGAGTAATCCGCCCTTTTAGACCAGATATGACATTTGAATTCTTGCCGCTTCCTTCGTTACTCACTCGCGCCGCTTGCCTTGACAGTGCAGCAAGCGTCCGTTAGCGTCAAAAGTATCGTCTCGTAACTCTTTTGATGCGGTGGACAGCATAGGAGCGGACATTGGCGCGCCCGATCATCACTCTCACCACGGACTACGGCATTAACGATCACCTTGTCGGCTCGATGAAGGGCGTGATCCTTAACATCAATCCTGAAGTGATGCTCATCGACATCACGCACGGCGTGATGTCGCACGATATTCTAGATGGCGCGATCACAATTGGCCAAGCCTACCGCTACTACCCGCCGAAAACAGTGCACGTCGTTGTCGTCGACCCCGGCGTGGGAACACCGCGCCGTCCCATACTCGTAGCCGCAGATCAACATTATCTTGTCGGCCCCGACAATGGAGTGTTTTCGGCCGTTTACGATCAGACTGAAGCGCTCCATGTGTGGAACCTCACCTCAGAGCACTATTTTCGCCAGCCGATCAGCAACACGTTCCACGGCCGCGATATTTTTGCGCCTGTCGCCGCGTGGCTCACGAAATCATGGCAAAGCTCGGCCTTCGGCGAGCCGATTACCGATTTCGTTCGCTTCTCGCTCCCCAAGCCAAAGGCGGACGGGAATACGATCAAGGGCGTCGTCCTGAAGATCGATCATTTCGGGAATTTGATGACGAATTTGACCCCGGACAATGCCGCTGCTCTTTTCGCCGAAAACGCAATATTTACACTTCGAGTGGGCAACGGGGCCGTGAGCAAGATCGTTCCGACGTTTGCAGGCGGAGCCGCGGGCGAGGCGGTCGCCGTACTCGGATCGAGCGGCTATCTGGAGATCGCGGTGAATCGCGGCAGCGCGGCGCGTACGCTCGCAGCCGCACGCGGCGCGGAAGTCACGGTCGAACTGACGCAGTAAGGTGCTGAGACGTTCACTGCGAAGGAGAAACCGTCGGTTCGCTCAGGACGAAGACACATCGCTGGAGTATGGCTGGAGTTTTTCTGAAAGCCCCGCAGGTTCATCTAGCGCAGGAAGCGAACCCAAAATCAGAAATGCGCGCATACGTGGATCGAGCCAGTCACGCAGCGCGTCCCCTAGCAAATTAAACGCAAGCACTGCCGTCATAATCGCGAGAGATGGGAAAACCACCATGTGTGGCGCATCGAATAGGTGGTTTCGCGCGTCGTTGAGCATGGCGCCCCAACTTGCCTCCGGCGCAAGCACGCCAAGACCAAGAAAGCTCAGCGTCGATTCCGCCAGAATCGCCCCCGCCATACCGATCGTCGCCTGAATCAATACGGGCTGCAAAATATTGGGCAGCAAATGCCGCAAAAGAATACGCATATCCGAAGCGCCGAGCGAGCGCGCTGCCAACACATATTCCATTTCCCGCGCCTGCAATATTTGCCCGCGCGCCAAACGCGCATATCCCGCCCAGCCGGTAATCACCAATGCCAGGATTACCTTCCAAAGCCCGGGTCCGAAAAACGCGGCGAACGCAATCGCCAGCAAAATTCCCGGGAACGACAAAAACGCATTGATCAGCACTATGTTCAGGACGTGATCGAGCCATCCGCCGAAATAACCGGAGATGGCGCCGATCGCCAAGCCAACCAGTCCGCCTCCAACAACAACGAAAACGCCTACCAGCATGGAAACACGAGCGCCATAAACAACCCGCGCGAACATATCGCGCCCCAACTCGTCTGTGCCCATCCAATGCGCGAAGCTCGGACCTTCGAGACGTGAAGCAAGGTGCTGCGCCGTCGGATCGGCGTGTGCGATGAGAGGCGCCGCAATCGCCACAACCGTGAGAAGCAGCGTGAGCCCAAACGCCCAGCGTCCCGGCCCGCTGCTGCGCAGAAATTCGCGAAGGCCCTTCATTCGAGTCGCACCCTCGGATCGACCAGCGCATATACAAAATCCGTAGCCAGATTCACGACCACATAAGTGACCGCAATCAGCAAAATGCAGCCTTGCAAAAGCGGGAAGTCGCGCGCCTCAATCGCCTGCACGGTCAGGCGTCCGATGCCTGGCCATGAGAAAATCGTTTCAGTGATGATCGCGCCGGCCAGTAACGCGCCGAATTGCAAGCCGACAATCGTGAGCGTGGGAATCAGCGCGTTGCGAAACGCATGACGCCAGAGCACCGCGCTTTCGGAAAGCCCCTTCGCGCGCGCCGTTCGCACATAATCGCTGGCAAGCTCCTCCATCACGGAAGCGCGCACCATGCGCGTGAGGATCGCAGCGAGAGCAGCGCCCAGCGTGATCGCCGGCAACACAAAGCTCGCAACGCCGCCGCGGCCCGATACCGGAAGCCATCCCAGCCGCACGGAAAAAAACAGCATAAGCAGCGGACCCAAGGCAAAGTTGGGCAACGAAAGGCCGAACAGGGTGAAGACGCCAACCGCGTGGTCCGCACTGGTGGCCCGTTTTGCCGCAGCGAGAATTCCCGCCGGAATCGAAATCGCTGCGCATACGAGCAGCGCGACAAATGCCAATTCCAGCGTGGCGGGGTAATGATCGAGCACCACTTCCGTCACTGGCTGCTGAAAATGAAACGATTCGCCGAGATTCCCGTGGAGTACACCAACGAAATATTTTTCGTACTGCACACCGATCGGCTGATCGAGGCCAAGCGTGTGGCGCAACGCCAGAATGTCTTCCGCGCGCGCCCCTTCGCCAAGCATCTGCGCCGCCGGATCGCCCGGCACGATGTGCGCGAGAAGAAAGACCATGGTGAGAATCAGCCAAAGCGCGGGAATCGCGAGCAGAAGACGCAAACCGATATAGCGAATCATTTCGCGCGCGGCTCCTTCGCGGCGGGCGACACCATATGATGCTGCTCCGCGTTTGCATGCGCGGTTGTGCCGCTCGCCCCTGTATGCGGCGCGCCAGCGTGGGGCAATAGTTGCTGCAAACGTTGGATTTTCACGCGCGATATACGCCGGCGATCCATTTCCATCACAGTGAAGCGATATCCCGTATCCTCGAAGCTTTCGCCGCCGCGCGGAATGATTCCGAGCCGGCTCAAGACGTAGCCGCCCACCGTCTCATACGCGGGATCGTCGGGCAGCGCGATATTGTACTGCGCTTCAAGATCGCGCACGTTTATAGCTGCATCGAACACCAGCCCTCCGTCGGGCAGCATCAGCGGCCTTTCTTCCACATCAAATTCGTCATGAATTTCGCCGACCATCTGCTCGAGGATGTCTTCGAGTGTGACAAGCCCGAGGATGCTGCCGAATTCATCCACTACCATCGCCAGGCTCGCACGGCGCGAGCGAAGTTCGAGCAGGAGTTCGCTGGCGGGCTTCGTTTCGGGCACGATCAGCACGTCGCGCAATAGGGCCTTCAAGTGAAATTCAAGCGGCGGCTGATTTTCCTCAGCGCGGCGTTCGCGAT
Organism: Candidatus Acidiferrales bacterium; assembly: GCA_050746865.1. Classification (GTDB taxonomy): domain Bacteria; phylum Acidobacteriota; class Terriglobia; order Acidiferrales; family UBA7541; genus Palsa-295. Next base: position 17,809 of record JBOGMU010000127.1, on the reverse strand, counting down.
CAACGAGTACCCACATCGCATCCTTCACGTGTACGAATCCGACGATATGGTCAATGCTGCCGTCATAAACGGGCAATCGCGAGCGCTGTGTCGTCGCGAACATGCTCATCACGTCATCAAGGGATGCGTCGATCGGCAGCACGTGCATATCGGGACGCGGAATCATAATTTCGCGCATCTGGATGCTGCTGAGCTCCATTGAATTCTGAATGAATTGCACCTCGGTGGCGGGCAGCAAGCCGCCTTCGCGTGCCTGCTGGAGAATTGCCTGCAATTCTTCCGTCGAGCGGACGGCCGTGTGGCTCTGCGTCCCGCTTACACCCAGCGGCCGTAGGACCTTGTCCGCGAAACCGTCGAGCAGATCGATGGCCCACCGGAACGTGTGAAGAAACCAATAAAACGGGCGTGCGACAAGCAAAGCAACGCGTTCGGCTCGCGCAAGGCTCAGGCCCTTCGGCACGAGCTCGCCGAACGTCACCTGCAGCACGGTGAGCAAGCCGAACGCGAGCACGAGCGCCACACCGTGCGCCGTTACGGCCGCCCACGGACGCGGAATCATCTGCACGAGAGGATCGAGCAAACGCGAGAGCGCAATTTCGCCGAGATAACCGAGCGAAAGGCTCGTGAGCGTGATGCCGACCTGCACGCCGGAAACGACGCGGCCCATGTCCCCCAGCAAAAGCTCGACAATCCTGGCGCGCGCATTGCCTTCTTTCACGAGTTGGCGAATGCGCGATTGCCTGACGGCGACGAGCGAAAATTCAACGGCCGAAAAGTATGCGTTGATGCCAATGAGGATGAGGACGCCGAAAATGTGCAGTGCGCTCATTGCGAAGATCGCCCGCGGGCGATGGACGAAGGAGCCGGCATCATGCGCGGTGCATAGGGGAGAAACATGCCTGGAAAGGCCATCTTAGCAGGATGCTTCGCGGGACGGGAGAAATCCCAAATGGACATTTTCCAGCAAGAAACAGTGCTTAACGCTGCGACGCTTTGCCTGCAGCCACTTGTTGCGTGAAATCGCCGGACTTGCCGCGCGGTATCGTCACGGCCGTCCAACCGCTTCCGGCCGCGGCAAAGTGTTTCGCGAGAAACACGATCTGGCCAATGTGGTAAGAATAATGCGCCACTTGGCGGTTCAACGCCTGCATCACCGAATGCGCTTCGCCGCGAATCTTCACCGTGCGAGCCAGGTCCTCCTCGGTGAGCGGCGCAATCGCGCCGAAGACGTGCTTCCAGCCCGCTTCCCACAGAGCCATGATTTCGGCCCGCGTTTGCGGCGGCGCTTCGAATTCGCCGTCGCGATTGCGGTCGGGTTTTTCGCCATCCGACGTAAGAAAATCGGTGAAGCGCGACCGCATGTTCCCCGCCATGTGTTTCACGATGACGGCGATGGAATTCGATTCGGCGTCGAGCGCCGCATTGAGCGCCTGATCCGGAGTCTGTTCGAGAGCGCGTTCGGCGAGGCGCTTGTAGTGCCTCAGCAGCTCGAGAGAGTCTTTTGCGTAGGAGGTCGTGAATTCGAGTGCCATAGAGCAATTTTGCGCCTGAGCGGCGTCCAGACGCAAGATGCTCGAGTTTGGATTGGATCGCGGCTTGCTGTTAGAATGGCTGCGCAAATGAGCTCCACAGCAAACAAAGCAGCAGCCGAACAGCCGCGCAAAGGCGAATTCGAAAAATCCCTCATGCGCCTCGAGGAAGTGGTAAAGAGGCTGGAAAGCACCGATCTCTCGCTCGATGAAGCGATGAAGCTCTTCGAAGAGGGCGTAAAACTTTCGCGAGAATGCCAGAAGCAGCTCGAGGAAGCCGAAAGCCGCGTCGAAATTCTGCTGAAAAAGGCGGACGGGAAGATCGCCGCTGAACCGTTTGAGCCTGAAAATGAGCCTTGATTCTGGCAGTTTCGTGTTCCCTGCATCCGGCCTGCTGCGCTCCGCATGAAACTGCCGCAATTTTTCGAAGAAGATCGCGCACTCATTGACGCTGCGCTTTCGCGGCTGCTCCCTGCAGAGGATACGTTCCCCGTCTCAATCCATAGAGCGATGCGCTACAGTGTTTCCGCCGGCGGTAAACGCATCCGCCCGCTATTGTGCGTTGAGGCCGCACGATTGTTTTCCGCCGATGTGAACGGCGCGGTTGACGCGGGATGCGCGCTCGAATTTATCCACACGTATTCGCTGATTCATGACGACCTGCCCGCTCTCGACAACGACGATTTGCGGCGCGGCAAGCCGACGAATCACAAAGCCTTTGGCGAGGCGATTGCAATCCTTGCAGGTGACGCACTGCTCACGCTCGCGTTTCAAACTCTAGCCGATTTGCCGATCGAAGCTGCGCGCCGCATCCGCGCTATTGCGGAAGTTTCTGTCGCAGCCGGCACGGTGAATGGAATGGTCGGCGGACAAGTGGCGGACATCGAGGCGGAGCGCAAGCCCGTCAATGAAAAGGGTCTCGAATATATTCATCGCTCTAAGACGGCTGCGCTGATTCGCGCGTCAATCGTTACCGGCGCCGTTGCGGGCGGCGCACACGACGAAGACGTTGAGCGCCTGCGCCGATTTGGCGAAAATATTGGCTGGGCGTTTCAGGTGGTGGACGACATTCTCGACGTGGAAGAGTCTTCCGCCGCGCTCGGCAAAACTGCGGGAAAAGACCAGGCGCAACTAAAAGCCACGTATCCTTCCCTTTATGGGCTGGAAAAATCGCACCGGATCGCGTCCGATCTTTCCAGCCGCGCCATTAGCGAATTGGATTGTTATGGAGCGCGCGGCGCCAATCTTCGCGCTCTCGGCGAATTTCTCGTCGCTCGCCGCTCGTAGCCCCGCCCGTGAGTGAGCCATCACCACAACGAAAAAAGTCACCCAAACCGGGCAAAGAGCGCCTCGACGTGCTCCTCGTCGAGCGTGGTCTTGCTCCTTCGCGGGAACGCGCGCGCGCAATACTGCTTGCGGGGCAGGTTCGCGTCGCCGGTACGCGAGCCGATAAGCCGGGCACACAAGTTGCGAAAGACGCGCCCATCGAAATCGTCGGCGAGACGCTACGCTATTCAAGCCGTGCCGGACTTAAGCTCGAAGGCGCACTCGAAGACCTCGGCGTCAGGCCCGCGGGGAAAATTTGCCTCGACGTCGGCAGCTCGACGGGCGGCTTTACAGACTGCCTGCTGCAGCATGGCGCAGTGAAGATCTACGCGGTGGACGTGACGATCGATCAGCTCGATTGGAAGCTGCGCAAAGACCCGCGCGTGCACACGATTGAACGCAACGCACGGCATCTGCGGGCTGAAGACGTGGGCGAAGCCGTGAATCTCGTTACGATTGATGTCTCCTTCATCTCGGTGGCGAAAATATTGCCCGCCGTAACCAAAGCTGCCGGCCCTGCCGCGGAATTCGTGATCCTTGTGAAGCCGCAGTTCGAACTGGAAAAGAGCGCCGTAGGTAAGGGCGGGATCGTGCGGGATGAGGCGTCACAGTTGCGCGCTGTCGAGCAGGTGAAAAGCGCAGCGCTCAGCTTAGGTCTTGAAATCCTCTGCGAACGGCCAAGCCGAGTGCGAGGCGCCGAAGGAAACCAGGAGTTTTTTCTGCACGCGCGGCCAAAGCCGTAAGGTAGAATTTCTCATCAGAAATCAATGATCCGCTCCGCCGGTATCGTCACAAAACCTGGTCACGAACGGCCCAAAGCCGTGATCCCGCCGCTTATTTCCTGGCTCAAGCAGAGAAACGTCGAGACCTTTGTCGATCAGGAAACGCAAGCTTGCTCGGACGCGCAGGCGGCGGTTCTTTCTCGTGAAGAGCTTGCGGAGAAAATCGATTTGCTTATCGTTCTCGGCGGCGATGGAACGTTGCTTTCCGGCGCGCGCGCGTTGGGCGGGAAAAAAGTCCCGATTCTCGCCGTCAATCTCGGCGGTCTGGGTTTTCTTTCGAGTGTTACGTTCGATGAGCTCTATCCGGTGCTCGAAACGGTGATCGACGGGCGCTACCAAACCGGCGAGCGCATGATGCTCGAAGCCAACATTCTCCGCGAAGGAAAGCGCGTCGAGCACCAAAATGCGTTGAATGACGCCGTAATTACGAAAACAGCCTTGGCGCGCATGCTGGAGTTTGACGTGTTCATCGACGGCGCACCTGTGACGCGCTATCGTGCAGACGGACTGATCGTTGCGACCCCGACCGGATCGACGGCTTATTCTTTGGCCGCTGGCGGACCGATCGTCGACCCGCGCCTTGATGCTCTGCTGGTGACGCCTATCTGTCCGCACATGCTGACGAACCGGCCGCTGGTTATTCCGGACACGGCTCGCGTGGAAATCGATGTCGCTATCAGCGAAGAGCCGGTCTATCTCACCATCGATGGCCAGATAGGCTTCCAACTGGAATCGCGCGACCGCGTCTGCGTAACCCAGTCCGCAAACCGCGTCCTTCTCGTACAGCCGCCACGCAAAACCTATTTCGATGTCCTTCGAAGCAAACTGCGCTGGGGAGAAAGATAGAGGAATTACTCTGCCTCTGCGGCTGCACACTTCAACAGGAGGAATTAGTTTGAGGATAGTTCTTATAAAGTCCGCAACGACGCTTTAGTTCGGATTCCCAAAAGTATCTTGGGCGCTGCGCAACTGCGGATAGGTCAAACTGTGCAAGTCAGAGTGGAGAACGGGCGAATCATAATTGAACCGCTGAGTAAACCGCATTACGGCCTCAACAAACTCATAAAAGGCATAACAGCGAAAAACAGACACAAACTCATTGATTTTGGCGCACCGGTAGAAAACGAAATTTGGTGAGGACCGCCTAACACCGTTGTCACATATCTTGCCTGATCTTCAGCACCGCAAGCGTACGATCGTCCGCCGGATGTTTTCCGCCGGAGAAGTTATCCGCTTCTTCCAGAATTCGATCTGCAATTGCGTCCGCTCCAAGCTCTTGATGCTGAACGATCAACCTCGCCAAGCGCTTATGCCCAAAAAAGCTTCCGTCGGCGCTCTGCGCATCTCCGATTCCGTCCGAATGAAAAACGATAATGTCGCCCGGATCGAGAATAAAAACGCGCTCATCGTAGGTCGCCTCGGGAAACATGCCCAGCGGAAATCCAACCAGCCGTATTTTTTCGCATTTTCCGCCGTGCAGCAGAAGGGGCTGTTCCTGTCCCGCATTCGCGATACGCAAACGCCGGCGCCGCCGATGCCACGTGGCAAAACAGAGCGTCATGAAGCGGCCTTCAATCATGCGATCGCTCAAAAATCCGTTCATCGCTCGAAGCATATTCGCTGGACGCGGTTTCTGCGATCCCAGGCTGCGCAAGGTGCCCACAGCGACGGCTCCATACAACGCCGCAGCGCTTCCCTTCCCGCTCACGTCACCCAAAGCAAAGGCCAATTCCTGCGGGCCGTAACGGACGAAGTCGTACAAGTCCCCGCTTAACTCGCGCGACGAAACTACCCGCGCCGCTATGTCCAGTCCGTATTCCGGGCCCGGCGTGCGCGGCAAGAGTGCGCCTTGAATGCGCCGCGCCGCGCTCAAATCGCGTTCCATGCGACTTTCATCGCGCGCCACCTGTTCGTAAAGACGCGCGTTCTCGATCGAGACGGCTAAGTGCGCCGCCAGAATCGAAAGCATCTGCACATGGTCCGGCGTGAAGTAATTGAGCTGCGGGCTTTCCAGATCCATCACACCCATCACTCGATTCTTGTAGATCATCGGCACGGCCAGCTCGGAGCGCGTCTCCGGATTCATCATCACGTAGCGCGGATCGAGCGTCACGTCCGGCACCACCACAGGCCGGCGCAGCGACGCCGCCGCTCCCACAATCGCCTCATGAGCCGGCACGGCAAATTTTTCCTGAAGGCGTTGGCCGAATTTCACGGCCACTCGCCGCCGAAAGACGTTGTCCGCGGCGTCGTACAGCAGAATGCTGAAGACTTGGTAATCGATTAATCGCTTCGCAAGCTCCGCCGCGCGCCGCAACACTTCCTCAACCTCGAGCGTGGAATTCGCTTCGCGGCTGATTTCGTTGATCAGCAACAGCGTCTCGGCCTGTTTTTGCGCGTTCTCATAAAGCCGCGCATTTTCAATTGCGGTGCCGATGCGGCTTGCCACGAGCACGAGAAGGCTTTGTTGCGCGCGCGTAAAGTAATCGGGCTGGCGGCTCTCCACATCAAGCACGCCGATCACTCGCCCTCTGACGATCAGCGGCACCACAAGTTCCGACCGCACCGCATCCACAGCATTCAAATATCGCGAGTCCTTTGTCACATCGCCCACACGCACTGGCTGGCCATGCGCGGCGGCGGCCCCGATGATGCCGTCGCCGATAGGGATGCGCCAATGCTCCACGACCTCAAGCCGGTGCCCTATCGCAAAACGAAAATAAAGGTTATTGGTATTCTCTTCGCGCAGCAGGACGGCAAAAATCTCATAATCGATCAGCCGCTTGATGTGGCTGGCGGAATTGGCCAGGACCTCATCCAAATTCAGCGTCGAATTGATGTCTTCGCTGATTTCCGTCAGCACAGCCATCGTGTCGGCGGAAATCTCCGGCGCGGAATTCAGTTCGGCGGGATCGAGCGGATTGGAGCTGACGGTCATTGAATCGGCACTGTACACGACGACTGCGAACGAAAAGCGTCGTCAGATTAAGATACGCGCCGGAGCGAATATTATAACAGGGCTGAACTTGCCTTCCGGGAAGCTACTCAAATAAAAAACGGCGTAGTTTGAGCCTATAAGCGGAGGTTCGGCGTGGCGCCCCGTTTTCAGCCCGGCACCTTCTGAACTTATGCAGTAGTACTCGGATCAAGAATGCAGACATCCTTTAAATTTCTATAGCGCTCCGCGTAATCGAGCCCATATCCGATCACGAACTCGTCAGGAATCTGGAAGCCGATGTAATCACCCGTCACGTTCACGCGCCGCCGTGAAGGCTTGTCCAGCAGCGCCGCCACGCGCAGCGTCTTCGGTTTGCGCTGTCGCAGAACGCGTAATAAATAGCTCAGCGTAAGTCCCGTATCGAGAATATCTTCGACCAGAATCACATTCAGCCCGGCGATATTGCTATCCAAATCCTTCACTAACCGGACTTGCCCCGACGAGTCTTTGTTCTTTCCATAGCTCGAGACCGCGATGAAATCGAGCGATGTCTCTAATTCGATCTCGCGAATAAGATCCGAGAGAAATATGCATCCGCCCTTGAGCACGCCGATCAGATGCACGCGTTCGTCTTTGAAATCGCCCGTAATCTCGCGCGCCACTTCCTGCACGCGTTTTTTGATCGCCGTGCTGCGTATCAGAATTTTCGGCTGATTCCTCGTTATTTTTGGCGGCTTGGGTCGAACCATCGTGGCTTTTCTCCCCCGGGGCACAACACTCTATCGTAATCGCCGGAAAAATCTACGACTTTGGTTCATCGCGCCCAAATCGAAGTCGCGGCCGTATGCTCCTTTCGCCCCAGCCGAGCAACACCCGCCGAATTGGCATTTGCCCCCAATCCGCCAGGAACGCTATCATAGTGAAGATACGACTAATCTGAATCGTCTCGCGCGGCGGTCCGCGCGATCGTTTCCGAAGGCGGAACAGCTTTCCTTAATCTGTTGCTAACAAGACGATTTTGTCGAACGGCATACAGCCGGTTCACGCTATCCCCACCAAATCACGATATTGTAAATCCTGGTAGTCGTCGCGGCGTAGAGGCGCAAAACGCGGCCATAAGCGCCTTCCGGCGAGCTAACACGCTGTCAGGCTGCGACCTGGCGGCATACGAGGCCATCTAAACGACATGACTTTAGCGCCCCATCATGCGCTTCAAAAGCTCCTCCGGAGCCGCATCGCCATCATCGACGGGGCTACAGGCACGACCATTCGCAATTACGGCATGACGGAAGCCGATGTACGGGGAAATCGCTTTAAAGACGCGAAGAAAGACCTGCTCAATAACGGCGATCTCTTCTCCCTCACTCAGCCGCAAATGATCGGTGATATCCATCGCCGCTTCCTGGAAGCCGGCGCGGACATCGTCGAGACCAATACCTTTGGCGCCACAAGCATCTCGCAGAGCGAATTCTTCATAGACGATCCACGCGAACACGGCGGCCGCAAGGATCCCGACTTCTATCAAAAAGTGATCGACGACTCATTCCTGAGCAGCCTCGCCTGGGAGGTCAACGAGAAGTCGGCCCGCCAATGCCGCGAATGGGCGGACCGCATCGCCAACTCGACCGGCTGCCAACGTTTCGTGGCCGGCGCGATTGGCCCGCTCACCGTCTCGCTTTCGAATTCACCTGACGCGGACGATCCCGGCTTTCGCGTCGTCACCTTCGATCAGGTGAAAACGGCCTACATGCGGCAAGTGCGCGCTCTCATCGCAGGCGGCGCGGACCTGCTTCTCGTGGAAACAATCTTCGATTCGCTCAATGCAAAAGCGGCGCTCGTCGCCATCCAAGACGTTTTCTCCCAGGACGGCAAAGAGCTGCCCATCATGATTTCGGCAGCCGTCGGACGAGGCGGCGAGACGATGATCTCCGCGCAAACGGTCGAAGCTTTCTGGAACGCCGTCGAGCACGTCCGACCCTTTTCCGTCGGACTGAACTGCTCGCTCGGCCCCGATCTCATGTATCCATTTCTGAGCGAGCTTTCGGAAAAAGCCAGCTCGGCCGTCTCGTGCTATCCAAACGCCGGATTGCCAAATCCGCTTTCGCCCACGGGTTTCGATCTCCAGCCCGCTGACGTTGCGCGTTATCTGAGCGACTTCGCACGCGCCGGCCTCGTGAATATCGCCGGCGGCTGCTGCGGCAATACGCCCGAGCACATCGCAGCCATCGCCAAAGCGCTCGAGGGCTTGCCGCCGCGACCGCTGCCGGCCGGCCTTCCGGACAACTCCCAGCCCGTGAGTGGTGCGGGCATGACGCAACGTAGCGTAGAAATCGCGGAACTCCAAAGGCTGTCTACCCAAACGGAAACACTTCCGCTCCGTTTGTCCGGTTCCCAGCCGTTCACGCAACAGCCCGGCGTCTTCATCATGATCGGCGAACGCACGAACGTCGCCGGCTCGCCCAAATTCGCGGCACTCATCAAAGGCGAAAAATACGAAGAGGCCGTCGCCATCGCGCGCCAGCAGGTCGAAAACGGCGCCAACGTAATCGACATTTGCATGGACGAAGGCATGATTGACGGCGTCTCCGCAATGTCGCGCTTCTTGCAACTGCTCGCAAGCGAGCCCGAAGTCGCGAAAGTCCCGTTCATGGTGGACTCCTCGAAATGGGAAGTTATCGAGGCGGGCCTCAAATGCCTGCAAGGCAAAGGCATCGTCAATTCGATCTCGCTGAAAGAAGGCGAAGAGAAATTCCGCCACAATGCCTCCACGGTGCTGAAATATGGCGCTGCCGTCGTAGTTATGGCGTTTGACGAAAACGGCCAAGCGGCCACTTACGAAGACAAAATCCGCATCTGCGAACGCGCTTACCGCATTCTTGTCGACGAAGTGGGGTTTCCGGCGGAGGACATTATCTTCGATCCAAACATCCTCACCGTCGCCACTGGCATGGAGGAGCACAACAACTACGCCGTCGATTTCATCAATGCCACGCGCTGGATCAAGGCGAATCTGCCGCATGCAAAAGTCAGTGGCGGCGTGTCGAATATCTCGTTCAGTTTTCGCGGCAATAACAGAGTGCGCGAAGCCATGCACTCCGCGTTTCTCTACCACGCCATCGCCGCGGGTATGGACATGGGTATCGTCAACGCCGGCATGCTTGAGGTTTACGAAGAGATTGATCCTGAGCTGAAAATCCTCGTCGAAGACGTGCTGCTCAATCGTCGCCCTGATGCGACCGAGCGCATCGTCGAATTTGGCGAAAAACTGAAAGCCGCGGGCACTCACACCGCGTCACAAGGCGAAGCCAAAGCCGAGGAATGGCGCAGCGGCACCGTCGAGCAGCGCCTTTCTCACGCGCTCGTCAAAGGCATTGACGCATATATTGAGGCCGACGCCGAAGAAGCGCGAGTCAAACTCGGCCGTCCGCTTGCCGTGATCGAAGGCCCGCTCATGGATGGAATGGGCGTCGTCGGCGATCTTTTCGGCGCGGGAAAAATGTTTTTGCCGCAAGTGGTGAAGTCCGCGCGCGTGATGAAAAAGGCTGTCGCTTATCTGACGCCGTTTATGGAAATCGAGAAGGCTTCGCTCGCCGCGGCGGGCAAACCCGTAAAGACACAAGGCAAGATCGTCCTAGCCACGGTCAAGGGCGACGTGCACGATATCGGCAAAAATATCGTCGGCGTTGTGCTCGCTTGCAACAACTACGAAGTGATCGACATGGGCGTGATGGTCCCATGCGAGAAAATCCTCGAACGCGCCAAAGAAGTCCGCGCAGACATCATCGGACTCAGCGGCCTTATCACGCCTTCGCTCGACGAAATGGTTCATGTAGCGCGCGAAATGGAGCGCATGGAATTCAAAGTGCCTCTGCTCATCGGCGGCGCAACCACCAGCCGCGCGCATACCGCCGTGAAAATCGCGCCAAACTACAGCGAGCCGGTTATCCATGTCGTCGATGCAAGCCGTGCCGTCCCCGTCGCGACAAGTCTGCTCAGCGACGAAGGCAAGCCGGCATTTGTCGCGCAGCATCGTGCCGAATATGAAGCCGTTCGCAGAACGCTCTCCGCGCCGAGACAGCATCTCGTCTCGCTCCAGGAGGCTCGCACGCGCCGCACTCCCATCGAATGGCGTGCGGAAGATATTTCAGCGCCTTCGTTCACAGGTGTGCGCGTGCTCGATAATTTCCCTCTCGCCACGCTGCGCGATTTCATTGACTGGACGCCATTTTTCCACACCTGGGGACTCAAGGGCGTTTATCCGCGCATCCTCGAACACGAAATCCACGGCGCTCAAGCGCGCCAGATTTTCACCGAGGGAAACGATCTGCTCGATAAAATCGTCGAGAACAATCTCATTACGGCCCGCGGAGTTTACGGGCTATTTCCCGCGAATGCGGTCTGCGATGACGTCGAACTATACGAAGATGAAGCGCGCACCAAACTCAGCGAAAAGTTTTATTTCTTGCGCCAGCAGGCCCACAAAGAAGGAAACGAGCCCTGCCGCTCCCTCGTGGACTTCATCGCTCCCAAGGACACGCGGCTCCCCGATCACATCGGCGCCTTTGCCGTCACGAGCGGCATCGGCCTGAAAGAACTCTGCGACCGCTTCCGCACGCAGAATGACGATTACAACGCGATCATGGCCGAAGCTCTCGCCGACCGCCTCGCCGAAGCGTTCGCCGAATGCCTCCACAAACGCGTCCGCGAGGAATGGGGCTACGGCTGCCGCGAAGATTTAAGTCACGAAGATTTGATTCACGAAAAATATCGCGGCATTCGTCCTGCGCCTGGATATCCGGCGTGCCCGGATCACACGGAAAAGGGCACGATCTGGCGCCTGCTCGATGTGGAGAAAAACACAGGAATCCAGATAACCGAATCCTTCGCGATGTGGCCGGGCTCGAGCGTCAGCGGCCTCTACATCGCGCATCCCCAGTCGCGCTATTTCAGCCTCGGCAAAATCGACCGCGACCAGGTCGCCGATTATGCCCAACGCAAAGGCATGTCCGTCCCCGAAGCCGAACGCTGGCTCAGCCCAAATCTGAACTACGACCCGGCCGCGTAACCGCCATCTCTTAAAGTTACTCCCAGGAAACGAAGGCGCCGAAATTGCCCATCGGGCGGCCCCGAGTTGCGAAAATACACATATCCGCCCAATGGACCTTCCAAAGCACATTCCGCAGCTGGACGTGCTCCGCGGAATAGCCGTGCTAACCGTCATTGGTTACCACGGGCTGGACCTGATTCCGCACCTCCATTTGAATGTCGTTCTCGGTACGGGTTATGTCGGCGTCGATCTGTTCTTCGTGTTGTCTGGATTCCTCATCACGGGAATCCTCGTAAGGACAAAAGCCTCGCCAAACTATTTCAGAAACTTCTACGCTAGACGCGCATTAAGGATCTGGCCCGTATACTACGTCCTGCTTCTTTTCACGTTTGTTGTACTCCCTTTAATCCATCCCCAATCCGTGACAGATATTTTCGCGAAGTCGCATCCTTGGGAGGCGTACCCCTTCTTTCTGCAGAACTTGACGGTGAACGGCAATTCGTTCGGAACGCTAACCGCAACCTGGTCACTGGCAATTGAAGAGCAGTTCTATCTGGTGTGGCCTCTCATAATTTTTCTCGCCCCGCCGCGTCTTTTAAAGCCAATCGCCGTAGGAGCGCTGTTTTTGTCAGTGGCGGCACGGTGGTCGGTGCAGTACGGTCTGATACCGCCCATCATAATTTACACAAATACTCTCACCAGACTGGACGGTTTGGCCTTAGGTGCGCTACTCGCACTGTGGATCCCCAGCGCGCGAACAATAACGGTAAAGCTCGTGGGATTACTTGGGATTGGATTGACCGCGCCGATCGCACTTGTGCTGGGATTGCGGAACCCCGGCCATTGGAGCTTCTTTAGTGTGGTGTCGGCGTGCTTCGCGTGCCTGCTCCTGTTGGCTATTCAGATCGATGCGCTCTCGAAACTCCGGTTTTTGCGATATACGGGAAAAATCAGCTATTGCTTGTATCTTGTCCACATTCCGGTATTCATGTTAGCGGACATCCCGGCAATGCGCAGAGTTGCGCCTTTCCGATCCGGCGTGATTGGCGACACAATCCTATTTCTCGCTTCTATTCTCGTGTGCTACGGGATCGCTGCCGTCTCGTGGACATTCTTCGAAAATAAATTCCTGCGGCTGAAAGACCGCTTTAACTACACAGCAAGCCTTTCCGGTGCCACGCGACCCGGCCGGATATTGGTTTCCTAGCCTCTGTCAATACAGAACGCCTGCTCCTGCATGAACCCATGCTATGGCGATGGTATCTTCGCCGCCGCCTCATTCGAAGGCCCGCTGCTGCCGCCCGAGTCAACAGCCTCCACGGTGTAGTAGTAGCCTGTCCCCGGCGCCACATTCGCGTCCGTGTACGTCAGCGACGCCACGGGCGACGCATTAACCGGCGTCGTTCCTTCGACTCCGGAAGCCGTTCCGCGGAACACGTTGTAAGTCACTCCGGCGGTCGGGCTCGCATCCCACGTCAGCACCACCGAATGCATTCCGGTTCCCGACACAGTCACTTTCGCAGGCGAATTCGTCGCATTGCTCGTAACGCTCACGCTTCCGCTCACTGCGCCTCCCGAAGTTGGCGCGAACGATACCGTGAGCGGCACCGATTGCCCCGGCGTTAAGACCGTTCCATTGATAATCCCGCTTGCGCTGAGCCCCGTGCCCGTCACGCTCACGCCCGAGATCGTCACATTCGAATTGCCCGCATTTTTTACCGTTGTCGTCAGTTGTTTGCTGCTTTGATCCATCACATTGCCAAATGCCAGGCTCGTCGGACTCGCGCTCAGCAGCAGACTCGTCGCTTGGCCCGTTCCCGAAAGGCTGATCGTCAACGGCGACGGTGTGCCGCTCGTCGTCAACGTGATCGAGCCGTTTACCGTGCTCGCCGACGTCGGCGCGAACGTCGCATTGAATGTTATTCTGCCGCCCGGCGCGATCGTCGTTGACGTGCTTAGGCCAGTTTGACCAAAGCCGGCGCCGCTCACGCTTATCTGCGAGAACGTAAGTGTGTTGCCTCCGCTGTTTGTCACAATGATCGGCTGCGAATTTGTCGTTCCTTCCGCCACAGTTCCGAATGCCGCGCTCGGCGGACTTGCGGAAATCTGCGCCGAAGAAGACGTTACGGTCAGCGTAAGTTTCGCGGTTCCAGTGCCACTTCCGTTTGTAGCGCTCAGGATCACACTGAAATTGCCTGAGCTTGTGGGCGCACCGGAGATAAGTCCGCCGGTCGTGTTCATCGTCAGGCCGCCCGGCAGCCCGGAAGCGCCGTAACTGGTCGGCAAATTCGTCGCTTTAATTTGATAAGTGAACGCGGTTCCCACGGACGCGCTGCCCGTAGTCACGCTGGTGATCACCGGCGATGCAGCAGCCGCTAATGTTGTTGCTGTGGCCGTGTTAGACGACGAACTGCTCGCGCCCTGCGCGCTCACCGAGCGAACGCGATAATCATAAACAGTGGAAGCGGACAAACCGCCGTCTTGATATGACGTGCTGCTGCCGCTCACCGAGCCGACTTGGACGAAACTTCGGCAGCTTGTGCCCTTGCATCGCCAAACGCTGTAGCTCGCTACGGCGGATGTTCGCACGGGCACCGACCATTTCAGATTGATTTGTGACGTGCTTGCTGCAGAGGCCGTCAAGCTAGTAGGTGGCCTCAGGCGGCTCGTCCGCGCAAACACTCCAGAGAATGTCGCCCCGGTAAGTAGAAACAGCACAGCAACGGAAAGACAAAACTCAAAGATCCTTCTCGATTTCGCGTCGCCGTCTACCGCAACCCTGAATTCCTTCGCGCGCTTCGCTTCCTTCGATCCAGCACAGACACACTTCCCCCTCTGCATCGGAGCCGTCATTACGCCTCCTTATCTGTTTTCGTGTTTGCCGGGGGCTGAGCCCGCGCTGGATCCTGAGGAGTTGGGGGAGGAAGAACGCCCAGCGTGCCCATTAAGCCGCATCATCACGGATCGCTCAACTGAACCGAGGTTGGGATTTGGGACAAAGTCAAAGACAGGCGCAGGTACAGGCGAAGCTCGCACCTACAACTCAGATATGCCGTGGGCGCTGCAGCTTAATTTCAAGATTGAAGAATCGCTGAATCGGACCAATCGGCAGATTGAAGTTTGTCTTGTCAAAATCTTTGCGATTCGTATAGCCGACTGGTCCGAAAGAGCGCTTACCTGAAAGATCTTTCTTTTATCTTTAATTCGAGGGCTGAGGAATTGAAATCGTGATTGGTATCGCAGGCAGTTGCGCGATCGTTCCGTTGCTCATCACCGATAGCCCTGATAACTGAAACGTTGCGGTTCCCGGCATTATATCGACGTGGTTTCCGTATGCATCCTGCAGCCGAAGGCCAAGCGCGGTAGTTGTCGAGGATGGAGCCGTGCTAAGAGCCGACACCACGGCATACATCGCGTTGCACTGTTGAGCGTATGGAGCCGCAGCTGGTAGTTCGCCGGGCCAGGTTCCAAATGTCCAGCTGACATGCTCGGACACCGATGTCGGCGTCCCCTGATTGCAATACCAGTTCTGCACCGTCTCCGTTCCAGAGCCAGTGTCGGAGTTCTTCGCCAGCCAATAAGTCAGGCCTCCCGTTAACTCACAGTTCGACAGGTTGATTGAAACTGTTCCAGACTTCGCAGCCACCGGCCCGCCGGAGCAGATCGCAGCACCAGAGGGAACCGTGGTCTGCCCCGGCTGACCGGAAGCATCCGGATAAATTGCAACGGAGACATTCCCCGATACTTCCGAACCGAGCATCACATTCATGCTGCTCACCGTATAACCCGCGGCGCTGCCGGGCTGCATCGGCGTCAATTCTATGGCATTGCTCGGCACTGCAAGCTGATTGCTCCCGCCCGTCTGCCCTTCCCACAAAGTCTGCGCCGCGACAATTCCTGCGATGCCGACGACCAAAATCGCTACAAGTGGAAACACTCTTCTCTTTAGCACTGGGTTGTCCTCTTTCGTTTTGTCTTGGCGGTGTCCATGGGAGGTGAACACGTGCTTGTTGGGAGTAAACACTCGCCGCGCATAGAGGAAACTACGAAAGAAAGTAATCCGCGTCAATTTGTACTCAGAACCAGTGGTGCTTTGCACTCCGAACCAGTCACGCGAACTGTTCCAAGAACAGGTCCATTTTCCTGTAAGACGACGCTTACGCGGTTGTATGCCAGCCGTCCGTCAACTCTGCGCCGTCAATATCGCCGCGCTTGCCGCAGGCAAATGAATATCGGAGGCGCCGTTGCGTATGCTGACAGCCTCTTCCTTCGGCGCCGGACACTTCCCTTCCGCGCCAACTTCCACCCGGCCCAATGTGACTCCCGTCTTGCTATCGAGTGATGGGCCCGCCAACCGCACCACCGAAGCCTTCCTAAAGCTGTGCGGCAAACTCACAGAAACAGACGCGTCTCCATCAGCGCTCTTATTAATCATCGTTACAAACACGCCCCCGGCCGCATCCTTCACGGCATATGCGGTCACATTCATCCCATTCGCTTCGAGTTGCGCCCCGATTCTCGTGCCTCGTCCCGCCTTGGCAAACGCCAACATTGCGTAATAGAGAGGCTTTGCGATCGGATTCTGTGCTTCGTTATCCGCGATCGGCGAATAGGAACTGACGAAGCCTAGTTGATTAATTCCTGTTTCCAGATTTGTCCCGGCGCAATTCGCTGTCGCCATCGCAAACAGGTAATCGAGCCCCCATAATGCGGCCGCAAGCGTATCGCTCACGCCGGGCTTGCCGCCACCAAAGCAAGAATTCGTTTCGCAAATTCTGTAGGGCACGCCCGAGCTGCGCGAAGCCGCCTCGCATTGATTCAACATGCGCGCCAAGCCTTCGGACGGAACCAGAAGCCTCTCGATTGTGCTGTTCGGACTCGTCGGAGGCCCTTCGGCATAGTGATGGTGCGTCAGCAGCTTCAGGTCCGAGCCTTCATCCGCCGCAAATTGTGTCAGCCAATCCGTGTGGCTCGCCACGTCCGGCCCGGCAAACGGGGTTTTCGGGAACTTCGCGCGCAATGCCGCTTTGTACTCGCGATATTCCTTCAGATAATCCGCATACGAATATCCCTTCGCTCGATGCGCCACGCCGCCCGCGAAAAGATCGGGCTCGTTCCCGATCTCGAATGCAAGCAGCTTGTCCTTCGTCGCGGCAATCACGCTTGCGGCTTGCTCGACAGCATTTCCGATATCCCGGCTGCCGAGATTCAGTCCCCAGATCAGGTGCCAGCCGGTAGCGTCGAGAAATTCGCCCAAGTCGCGAGTCACCGCATCGTCCACTACCGTTCCCTTGGTCGCGCAAACGGCGGGTCCGTCCTTCGCATAACTCGAAAAATCGGAAGTATTGCCTCCGATGCGGATCACGCCGCGCCGGCCAAGATTCCTCACAAATTGCACGTAAGCCGAATTTCGCGCGCTGAGCAAGCCAAGCCGCGCCAACGAGGAAATCTCGTACCCAAGTCCAAGAAAATCCGCGGGACTCTCCCCAAGCACCTGTTCTGGATGAATGGCGAGAGAGATTCGTGGAGACTGGGGCGCCGCCTGCGCGAACGCCAAATATCCGCTGCCAGTCACCGCAGCAGCCGCGCCGGCCGAGGCTCTCAAAAAAGCTCTGCGATCCATAATCGCCGCAAACTCTGCCGCACCCGCTCTGTGAAGTCAAGCGCCATACCGAAGGTGCCGCTTGCGGCTATCTATATCCTCTCTTCCGGAAACGAAAAGTTCGGTGGATAAAGACGTACGTTGAAAGACTGCTGTTCGACAGGGTGTGGTTTAAGATTTAAATGTAGCGCTGCGGCCTTCAGCGCAGCACTTGAACGCGGCCTAGAAAATCAGCTCCGCCTCTCCGTTTAGCCGTCTTTGCCGTCGAGGTCTCCGTTGAGACTCACTCAGCAACAGAATCAGCGCCATCGGCGCGGCACAATAAGTGCGACACAGACTCGCGCGCGGAAGCTCAAACAATCGGAGACAGTCCGAGTGCAAGGAACGCTCCAGCGCGAGCGCAAAGTAGTATGTCCGTATTTTCCACAATAGAAATCGTTGTGTGAGCGTGCTAATTTTGCTCGGTTCTTAATGAAGAGGAGACGAAGCCAAACAGGGGCGAACAACAACCTAATCGAGAAAGCCCGATTAGAAACCCAAAGAGCGCAATCAAGCGATTGAGAAATCCGCATGGCGCGGCGAGAG
>JBOGMU010000126.1:0-2260 GCA_050746865.1 Candidatus Acidiferrales bacterium | reverse complement strand
AGATTGATAAAATCTCGAAAAAAGACGAGAACCCTTCCATCACTCGCGACGTTTCGGGCGAAGGCGTTCAGCAGGCATTGCTGAAGATTCTCGAAGGCACGGTAGCCAACGTGCCGCCTCAGGGCGGCCGCAAGCATCCGCATCAGGAATTCACTCCCGTGGACACCACCAACATTCTTTTCATCTGCGGAGGCGCTTTCGTCGGTCTGGAAAAGACCATCGAAAGGCGCGTGGGACAAAAGTCGCTCGGCTTCCACGCGGATGCGCAGCCTTCCACCGCCACCCGTCGCAACATTGAAGTATTGGAGCAGGCGCAGCCCACCGACCTCATCCGTTACGGGCTGATCCCCGAATTTGTGGGACGCCTTCCGGTCCTCGGCGTTCTGAGCGACCTCGACAAGAGCGCCCTGGTCAAAATCTTGACGGAACCGAAAAACGCTCTCGTGCGTCAATATCAAAGACTCTTCGAATTTGAAAACGTGCGCCTGCGGTTCACCGATGATGCTCTTGAGGCAGTTGCTGACCTGGCCTTGCAGCGCAAAGTAGGGGCGCGCGGGCTCCGGATGATCCTAGAAGACCTGATGCTCGAAATGATGTACAACCTGCCCGCGCAACGAAAGCTGCGCGATTTCGTTGTGACCGGGGACATGGTGAAAGGCCGCGAGATTAACTGGAGTTTGCTTGAGAAGGCTGGATGATTGTCGGCAGATGCGTTTGCAGTGAAGCGTAGTTTCTAACAGTTGCATCGGATAGAATAACGCTTCTTATTTCTTTTCACGTTTAGGAATACATACTTAGGAATACATACGATGTTAGGCAGGGAAAAGCTCGAAATTAAGAAGGTCCCGATGATGCCGGTGCGGGACATGGTCATCTTTCCGGAGATGATGCACCCCTTTATCGTCGGGCGGGAAGCTTCGGTACGCGCGCTGGAAGAAGCGTTGGCTGGCGACAAGAAGATTTTCTTAGTGACGCAGCATGACGCTTCGGTGGACGATCCGAAGCCCGAAGAGATTTATCAGGTTGGGACCCTTGCCAATATCGTGCAGAGCGTGAAGTTGCCGGACGGCAATATCCGCGTGTTGGTCGAGGGAACCGAACGCGCACGCATCGTCTCTGTGACGAGCGAGGAGGGATTTTTCCGCGCTTCGGTACGCTTGTCGCCCGCGAAGGTCGAGCCCTCAGAGCAGCTTGGACAAGCGCAGAATCGCGTGACGAGCCTTTTTGAGCAGTACGTGAAGCTTTCGCAGACGCTAAATTACGACACGATGATCGCCGCGGTTCGCGTGGACGATCCCGGGAAGCTTTCCGATGCGATCGCCGCGAATTTGCAGATTCCGGTAGAAGAGAAGCAGGAGCTGCTCGAGATTTTTGATCCACCGGAGCGTTTGCAGCGGATTGCGGATATTCTCGACGCGGAAATCGAAAAGCTCAACGTCGACCGTTCCATCAATACGCGCGTGAAGCGGCAGATGGAGCGCGCACAGAAAGAGTATTACCTCAACGAAAAGTTGAAGGCGATCCAGAAGGAACTGGGGCGCGGCGAAGCGAGCGAAATTGAGCAGCTGAAGAAAAAGATCGAAACGTCCGGCATGCCGGAAGGGCCTCAGGAAAAGGCAATGCAGGAGTTGAAGCGGCTCGAGATGATGCCGCCGATGTCCGCGGAGTCCACGGTTTCGCGTAATTATCTTGATTGGCTGCTTGCTGTGCCATGGAAGAAGCGGTCGAAAGAGATTCGGGACATCAAGAAAGCCGAAGAGATCCTTTCGGAGGATCATTATGGCCTGGAGAAGATCAAGGACCGCATCCTCGAATATCTCGCCGTTCGCCAGCTTGTGAAGAATCCTAAAGGCTCGATTCTTTGCCTGCTCGGGCCTCCGGGCGTGGGCAAGACGTCGCTTGCGATGTCCATTGGGCGAGCGACAGGGCGGAAGTTCGTCCGCGTTTCGCTGGGCGGGGTGCGCGACGAAGCGGAGATTCGTGGTCATCGCCGGACCTATATCGGCGCACTGCCGGGCCAAATCATTCAAATGATGCGCAAGGCGGGCACGACGAATCCTGTGTTTGTCCTGGATGAAGTGGACAAAATGTCGATGGATTTCCGGGGCGATCCGTCGGCGGCGCTGATGGAAGTGCTCGATCCGGAACAGAATGGAACGTTCCGCGATCACTATCTGGATGTGCCGTTTGACTTGTCGAAGGTGATGTTCATCGCCACGGCGAACTGGATGGATCCGATTCCAGAAGCGCTGCGCGACCG
>JBOGMU010000125.1:0-3831 GCA_050746865.1 Candidatus Acidiferrales bacterium | reverse complement strand
GCTTGACACCACCCTTGATCAGGCCTCCCCTCACCTAAAGTCCGCGTAGTCCTCCTTCCAGCGCGAGGAGGGTGTAGCTTCACACCCTCTTCGCGCTCTCCTTCCTTTTCAAACGTACTCGCTAAGTTGGCATGCGCTTTCTCTCTTCCCAAGCATCGGTCATCTCAGGTGCTCTTACACAACTCCCCGGATTGAGATGTCTCCGCCTCAAATCCATACTGAATTTGTCACCCAGCACGCTCAGCCCTGCTGAACGTCTATTCAGAAAGGAATTGCCATGGCCGAAGAACAGAATCGCTGCGTATGTGGCAAGAGCTTCAATTCACAAAACGAGTTGCGGGAACACGAACGTCATTGCAAGGATGCTCAACAGAAGCAGCAGCGGTAGAAGCCAAATCGGACCCGGCGCCCTACGTTTACAAAGGCGCGCCGGGCCCGGTCCAAATGCGTTCAATGCCTATTGCTTTGCACCAACGGCTACGAGAACCACCCCACCAATCAACGCCAAGCCTCCAAGTACTGGCGGTAGCGGCACCGTGTGACGTTCTGTTTTCGTCGCATGGATGGGCCCAATATCCGCCACCTTTTTTTGCGTATGGTATGTGAAACCCTGATAAGCCAGCGACACAATACCTATCACGATCAGAATGATTCCTGCTAGAACCGCTGTCTTCATTTGAAGCCTCCCTTGTCAAACAAAACACAAAAAGAGGGCAACGCCATTGTGCGACGTTGCCCCCGCTTTGTTGGATCAGTTTAGTGGCTGACGTGCCTTTCCTGCTTCATCCGTTCGGCTGCGGCTACGTTTGCGGTGTCCTCATCGCGCATGGTGTCGACGAAGGCGTCTGCCTGCTGTTGAGCAGCTTCCTTGGCAATGCCGTAACGCTCCTGGATTCTGCCCACGAGCTGATCACGGTTTCCGGCGATCACATCCAAATCGTCGTCAGTCAGCTTGCCCCACTTTTCGCGGAACTTGCCCTTTGACTGTTTCCATTTGCCTTGTAGTTGATCCCAATTCATATGCCCTCCTGAAACTTGTTACCTCTCGATCACACCATTTCGCATACCTGTAGCGAATACGCGGACACATTGAGTTCAGCCTCTGCGTACCCTTAAGAAAAAGTCTTACAAACCGGCTTAATCGATGGACTTCAGTAAAACGGCACACTTGATGCGGCGGGAAGCTCACCGTTCGCCTGGCGAACATTGAAAACTGTGCACGTGGCCTGGCGTTCTCCGGGTTGACCGAGAATCTGCCTGAGATAGCTCGCACTAACCTCACCCTGCGCAGAGTCGAATACAACGAATCCGCCCAGGTTCAATCTGCGGATCGCTTCCGGCATGCTGGCGCGAACGGTTGCAATGTCGAGGGGAATAGGCTTCTCTTCCTGAACGGAACGCAATGAGCGTAGGACTGGAACGCGCCAATATTCGTTCCAAATCGAGTCCGGCCCATAGGAGACATATCCTTCAGTGAGAGCGTATTCACCGCCATCTCGGATTTGCATCCACATCGCTCGGACCGGGTACGGCCATGTGAGTTCCGGGATGGTCACCACGGTCGAGCCGTTTAGTTCACGTGGCACTTTGCAGCCCTCCGTTGCTGCCGCGAAACCGGCATAACGTTCGCTCGCTACGGACGTCGCCGCCGGAAATGGCAGCGTAAGCAAATCCATCGCCAGTAAAACGGAAACACCCGCGACGATCGCGCGTCGCGCTATTGGAAACGAGGTTTTACTTAATAGGTGCGCCAGTCCCATCGCCGCCATGCAGGCGCAGCACAGCACCGCAATCACATAAAAACGCGCTGGCGCCGACACATAGCGGCCGAATGGCGTGAGATAAAACAATAATGCGGGACCTGGAATGCGAGTCTCCGAGCCCCAGACGCGCAGGTAAGGCCCCAGCGATAGCGCCCAGAAGATCACCGCTGAAACCGCTAGCCGGATCGCCCACCGTTGATTGGCTCCTCGCGAAGTCCACAATCCAATTCCGGCGAGCACCAAAATCACAGGTCCCAGATAGATAATGCCCTCATATCCGGCGGAAAATAGTCCTACGTTCCAGTGACGCACGGTCGTTCCGAACAGAAGATGCTTCCAGCTCGGGACGAACAACCCGAACAAATCGGCAGAGTGCGCCTCAATCATTTGGAACTGTCGTGTTCGCGGCCGATTGGCGGAAACGCCCCACATCGAGAAGAAAAGCGGCAAAAAGAGAATGGCAAACGTGACCGCGCCGCCCGCTACAGGACGCCAAACGTCCTTAACTAACCGCCAGCCATCGATTGCCAAATCGATGACGAAAATCAGGAGACTCAGAAGAACGCAGAAGACCGTGTAGTTATAGTGTGCAAGCGCCGTCATAAATAGCGAGATACCCAAAAAAATGCCATGGCTCCAACGCCCATTCGCTCGACGCAAAACAGTGTCCAATGCAAGAAAATAGAGCGGAATCGGAAATGCAGTCACGAGGCTCAAATGGCCCAGCGCCTCGCCCATCATCCATGGGCTGAAACCAAAGCAAACTCCGCCAATCACCGCAGCCACTCGGTTCGCGCAAATGCGCAAACATAGCAAGTACGCAAAAAGTGCGGCCAGAGCCAGTTGCAATATCAATGACAGGTTGTAAGCGGCGATCGGACCTGCTAAGAGGCTGAAAGGCAATGCAAGCAGCGATGCAACTGGGTCGAGCGTGCTCCACGCCAAATTAACGCGGTTGGGATAGAAAATGAGATTTGTGAAATAAGGATTCTGCCCATGGCTTACTGCACGTGCGAAATGCCACAAGAACCACGCGTGCTGAAAACTATCGCCGGGATAACCCAAAATGGCGCGCCCCATATGGAGAGATCCCGGCAGCAGGAAAACGAAGCCAAGCAGCACGTAAAGCAACAGGATGGGCAGGTCTCTTGCGGACAGAAAAGTTTTCGCTGGGCGTTTATCTTCGCTCTTATTCAGAACTGCTGTCGCCCCCCGTGCGCTCATCGCCATACCTTATCATGACGACCGAAACTATCCGCGAACGCGCGAAAAGCAAGCCTCTCGCTTGCGAGTGCGTTAGAATATGGCCGAAAGGAGCAACTCACTCAGAATGGCCACATCCGGCAATTCGTTTTCTGCACTTGCGACCCTGCGAACCGGCAGCAGCAGCTATGAAATTTTCCGCCTCGAGACGCTCGAACGCACCGGCGCGGGGCAAATTTCCCGCCTTCCCTTTTCTCTGAAGGTGCTCCTGGAAAACCTGCTGCGCCACGAGGATGGCCGCTTCGTCCATGCCGAAGACATCCGCGCGCTGGCAGCAGCCTGGCAGCCCTCCGCGAGCGGTGGAGGCGAGAAGGAAATCTCTTTCCTGCCCGCACGAGTTTTGCTCCAGGATTTTACGGGCGTGCCGGCTGTTGTCGATCTCGCGGCGATGCGCGAGGCCATGCGCAACCTAGGCGGCAATCCGAAGAAGATCAATCCGCTTTTCCCAGCCGAACTTGTGATCGATCACTCGGTGCAGGTCGATCTCTTCGGTGGCAAAGATTCCTTCGCGCTCAACGCTGATTTCGAAATGAAACGTAATATCGAGCGGTACGCGTTCCTCCGTTGGGGACAGAAAGCTTTCGAGAATTTCAAGGTCGTTCCGCCGGACACGGGCATCTGTCACCAGGTGAATCTCGAATACCTGTCCCGCGTTGTGTTCCGAGCGCAAAAAGACGGCAAGTGGTTCGCCTTTCCTGATTCGCTCGTCGGAACCGATTCCCATACAACGATGGTGAATGGCCTCGGCGTTTTCGGCTGGGGCGTAGGCGGAATCGAAGCGGAAGCCGCGATGCTGGGCCAGCCG
>JBOGMU010000124.1:0-12492 GCA_050746865.1 Candidatus Acidiferrales bacterium | reverse complement strand
CCCTCCCAGTCGTTCTCCGCAAGACCGTCTTCGATGGAAACGATCGGATATTGTCGCACCCAGTTTTCCCAAAACGCGACCATCTGCTCGGATGTACGCTCGGATTTATCCGACTTCTTGAAAACGTACTTCTTTTTACTGGGATCGTAGAATTCGCTCGACGCAGGATCGAGAGCAATAGAAATCTGCTCACCTGGCTTGTATCCAGCCGCGGTAATCGCTTCCATTACGCGGTCGAGAGCTTCTTCATTTGATTTCAGATTCGGCGCGAAACCGCCCTCATCGCCCACGGCGGTCGAGTAGCCATTTTTCTTAAGAACCGACTTCAGATTATGGAAGACTTCCACGCCCCAACGCAGCGCTTCGTGAAAACTTGGCGCTCCCAACGGCATAACCATGAATTCCTGCACATCGACGGAATTATCCGCGTGAGCCCCGCCGTTCAAAATGTTCATCATGGGTACTGGTAGCAAGTTTGCTGAAGGGTCGCTCGAATATTTCGAAAGGTATTTGTAGAGCGGCTTCCCTGCAGCGGCCGCCGATGCACGAGCCGCCGCCATGGAAACGGCAAGAATAGCGTTGGCACCGAATTTCGACTTGTTCGCTGTGCCGTCGGCCTCGATCATGCTCTTATCGAGTGCAGCCTGATCGGAAGCATCGAGGCCGATAACGGCCTTTGAAATTTCTGAATTAATGTGCCCGACCGCCTTGAGAACGCCCTTGCCCAAATAGTGCGATTTGTCGCCGTCCCGCAGTTCGATCGCTTCGTGCTCTCCGGTGGACGCTCCGGAAGGAACCGCTCCCCGTCCGAGAACGCCGCCTTCCAGCCGAACGTCTGCTTCCACCGTAGGGTTGCCGCGCGAATCAATGATTTCACGTCCATGGACCGCAATAATCTTTGTAGACATCTTGCTCCTCGCTTGTGTTTTATGAAACGGGCTCAGCGCCCGCGAAACTAGTGATGAAACGATTCAGATAGACCGCTGACGGAGTGACGCTCTATTCCGGTTCTTCAATCATGGATTCTGGCCGGGCTACGACCACCACTCCGCCGTCCGATACATGATATCGCGCTCGATCAGCCTCTCGATCGTAACCGATCTTGGTCCCCTCGGGGAGGCTTACGTGGCGATCGATAATGGCGCGGCGAATGCGGCACCGCCGTCCGATGTTGACGTGGTTGAAAATCACGGATTCCTCGACCTCGCAATAGCTATTCACGCGCACGTCATATCCCACCACGGAGCGCAGCACCCGACCCCCCGAAATAATGGAACCTCCGGCCACGATTGAATCCAGCGCCACGCCCATCCGCTGCGGATCGGCGAAGACGAATTTCGCCGGCGGATATTGCTGCTGCCAGCTATGCAGCGGCCAACTCTCGTCGTACAGGTTGAAAACTGGCGATACGGAGATGAGATCCATATTTGCCTCGTGATAAGCATCTAACGTTCCCACGTCGCGCCAATATGACGTCTCCTTCTTGTTTTCGTCCACAAAGTTGTACGCGAACACCCGATGTTTCTCAATGATCCGCGGCAGAATATCGCGTCCGAAATCATGTGAAGAATTGGGGTCCTCAGCGTCCGCGATCAAAATCGGGACCAGCAGCTGTGTGTTAAAAACATAGATCCCCATCGAAGCGTTCGTCTTATCCGGGTGAATGCGCGACCGCTTCGGATCGGCCGGCTTTTCTTCAAACCCTATAATGCGCCAGTGTTCATCCGTCTCGATGATGCCGAACTGTCTGGCCGCTGTTGCTGGATCCTCTTCGATCACGGCAACCGTTACGTCCGCGCCCGCCTGTACGTGCTGGTCGAGCATCTTTTGATAGTCCATCTTGTAAATATGATCGCCGGAGAGAATGAAGACGTAGCTCGACTGCTCGCTGCCGATCGAATAGATGTTTTGGTAGACCGCGTCTGCCGTACCTTGATACCAATGCTGCGAGACGCGCATTTGCGGCGGCAGCACTTCGATGAATTCGCCATATCCTAAGAGCGACGACCACCCGCGGCGCACGTGCCGGTTGAGGCTCAACGCCTTGTATTGTGTTAGTACAAAAACTCGCCGCAGGTCGCTGTTCAGGCAATTGGAAAGGGTGATGTCGATAATCCGGTAGACGCCGCCAAACGGAACCGCCGGTTTTGCGCGATCGCGTGTAAGTGGCCACAGCCGCTCCCCTTGCCCTCCGGCGAGCAGCACTCCAATCGCGTTGCGCATGACGGGCATGGGCGCCTCCTGCGGCGTATAATCTCCGGCGGGGCCACATTCTAACAAGCCGCTGCGAAAGTGCATCTCGAAAATAAAAGTCGCGGCTTTCTGCGCGAATTGCATTGCTATGTTCACTTGGCCGTAAGCCATCAAGACTGAGACCTGTGTTGGGAGAATTTATTCCTTGACTTCGAAGGGCGGGCTCCGATAGAACCAGTGGGCAATAGCCGGGCCATGCGGCTTTCGGCTACAATAAAGAGTGAAATAACCTTTCAAATTCAATCTCTACAAATAAGGACGGGGGTGAATACGCGTGGCAGAAGTTGTTATTCAAGAGGGTGAGTCTTTGGAAAATGCTCTCCGCCGGTTTAAACGGAAGGTGCAGTCGGAAGACATCATCAAAGAGATCAAAAAACACAGCTACTATTTGAAACCCGGCGAGAAGCGTCGTGCAAAGGAGGCCCTCTCGCGTAAACGTCTCCGGAAAAAACAGCGGCGTGAGCAGGACTAGGCGTCCATATCACTTGGGACCTTCCAGACAACTCAGCCAAAACCCAAACGGTGGTTCGATCGTTCGCTCAAAGGGTTGAATTTCTGTTGTTGTCTGGAAGCGATTGCTGCCTGTCCTCTCCCAGTTCGGGCTCGGAGCAGCGTATGGAATACCATGATAGGGTCTTGAAGTGTTCCGATTGCAGTGCGGAATTTATATTCACTGCCGGCGAACAGATGTTTTTCGCCGATAAGGGCTTTAAGAACGAACCGAAACGTTGCAAGGCGTGCAAATCTACTCGCGCGCAGGGCAACGGCTCGAGTGGCGTTCAGCGCGTGGAAACCAAAACGGTTTGTTCCCAGTGCGGGAAGGAGACCACGGTCCCGTTTAAGCCCACACAAGGCCGGCCCGTTTATTGCCGAGAATGTTTTCAGCAGCGGCGCACGATGGGCCTTCCCGTGGCCACCGTCTGAACGGACGCATCCGCAGTTTCCGGTAGAATACACCCAGAGCGGACCGGTGGACGCGCCTCTCAACAGGCAACTCTGCTGGTTCGATCGACCCCACCCTTCCTCGTCCGCAAACCATTTGAGCGATCGGGCCGTCCAATCTTTTGAAGTCTCAGCGAACCTCTTTTACTGTTAAGAGCACCGGTTCGAGCACTTTTGACCGAGCATGGATTGAAGCCCAGTTATAATGGTATTTCCAGCAGCTTCAGGGAGCTTTCATGAGTCAGCAACAAACCGCCGTCGTCCCCGATCAATCGCCGGATGCACAGGAGCGTATTTGGGATTCGTTTCGGCGCTGGGGTTATCTTCAGTCAAATCTCGATCCACTCGGTGATCTCGAACCCTTGCAGATGTCCGAACTTGATGTGTCTGGGCCGGAAGCTGAAAGGGCTCGCCGCTGCTATTGTGGCAGCATCGGTGTGGAGTTCATGCATATTCCGGATCGCGACCGCCGCGTATGGGTGCAGGAGCGGGTGGAATCGGAATCGCCTGAACCCGATCGCGCGCGAATTCTCGAATTGCTGGTCCGCGCCGATGTATTCGAGCAGGTTTTGCAAACTCGCTATCTGGGCACCAAGCGTTTCTCGCTCGAAGGCGAAACGGCTCTCCTGCCGCTGCTGGACGCCATTCTCAATGCCGCGGCGGAAGCGGGCGCTGAGAAGGCAATGCTTGCAATGAGCCATCGTGGTCGGCTCAATGTGATGGTTAACACCGTCGGTCGCGATGCTGCCGAGCTTTTCGCCCACTTTGAGGATGTCGATCCGCGCAGCGTTCTCGGTAGTGGGGACGTGAAGTATCACATGGGCGCGACGGGCGATTTCCACGCAGCGAATGGCCAACAAATCGGTGTGCACCTGGTCTCGAACCCAAGCCACCTCGAAGCCGTCGATCCCGTCGCAATGGGCCGTACGCGATCCAAGCAGATGCGCCGGCCAGACGGCAAACGCCTCGTCGTGCCAATCACGATGCACGGCGACGCAGCCTTTGCCGGCCAGGGCGTTTGGGCCGAGACGTTGATGATGTCGAACTTGGAAGGCTACACCGTCGGTGGTTCGGTGAGCATCATCGTCAATAATCTCATTGGGTTTACCACGTCGCCGCGCGATTCAAACTCAAGCCGCTTTTCGTCCGACCTGGCGAAGCGTTTGGCGATTCCGATATTTCATGTGAACGCCGAGGATCCCGACGCCGTGGTCCGCGTTGGACGTATTGCTCTTGAATATCGAAACGCCTTCAGAACTCCCGTTGTGATCGACCTGATTGGCTATCGCCGGCACGGCCATAGTGAAGTCGACGACCCTACAATCACACAGCCCAAACGTTACCGGAAGATCGAGGCGCATTCGCCGCTTTACCAGATCTATGCGCAAAATATCGGAGCGGACCCGGCACCCATCGTCAAGCGAGTGCGCGAGGAAATTGAAACGGCGCGTCAGCGTGCCAAAGAACTCGAGAAGAGCCCGCTTATGCGCCGGCTCCCTGGTTATTGGAGTGACTACCGGGGGGGCCGCTATGACAGCGCGTTCGAAGTTCCCACGGCGGTCCCAGAGGACACGCTGACGGCTATTGGCAAATCCCTGGTTAGCTATCCAGAGGGTTTTCACGTCCATCTGAAGGTGATGAAACTACTGGAGCAGCGGCTGGAAATGGCGGAAGGTAAGCGGGCCCTCGATTACGGAATGGCGGAGGCGCTAGCCTTCGGTTCTCTGATATCGCAAGGCACTCCTGTGCGCCTTACAGGACAAGACAGTCGGCGTGGTACATTCAATCAGCGGCACGCGTCACTGATCGATATTGAAACCGAAGAAGAATACGTTCCTCTGCAACATCTTTCCGATACAACGTGGTGTGAGATTTACAACTCGCCTCTTTCCGAAGCGGGCGTGCTCGGATTCGAATATGGATTCAGTCGCGACTACCCCGAAGCGTTAGTTTTATGGGAAGCTCAGTTCGGTGACTTCGCAAACGGCGGCCAGGTCATCATTGATCAGTTCATCGCGGCCAGCGAAGACAAGTGGAATTTGCTTTCGGGCCTTGTCATGCTGCTTCCGCACGGCTACGAAGGCCAAGGCCCCGAACACTCCAGCGCGCGAATTGAGCGCTACCTGCAGCTTGCCGCGCGTGACAACATTCAGATTTGCCATCCTTCGACGGCTGCGCAATATTTTCACCTACTTCGCCGCCAGGCGCTGCGTTCATGGCGCAAACCGCTCGTCGTCTTCACTCCGAAAAGCATGCTGCGGCATCCTGCCGCGTCCTCGCGTCTATCCGACTTGGCAAATGGTGCGTTCCAAACCGTGATTCCGGATCCTGGCAACGGATCCGCGCAACGCGTACTCATCTGCACGGGTAAAATCGGGCACGAACTGAATGCAGTCAGAAAACGTCGTCAAGACGATCGAACAGCCGTCGTCTTCGTCGAGCAGCTTTATCCTTTCCCGCACGACAAGCTTGCCGCCGAGCTCAGCCGATATGCCGATGCGGAATTCGTTTGGGTTCAAGAGGAGCCTGCGAATATGGGCGCGTTCGCCTTTGCCCTGCCTCTGCTTGAGCGTGCTTCAGGCGGACGGCCGGTCCTCTCTGTCAAGCGGTCCGCGGCGGCCAGTCCGGCGACGGGATCTCACAAGGCTCACGAGATGGAACAGAAGACCCTAATCGCATTGGCCTTGGGAAATTCAGACGTCGACGAGCCTGCCGAAAGCTCTCAGTAGTCGCTAATGTCCGGGAATCGTCCTTAGGAAATGCGTCGAAATGAGAAAGCCCACAAATAGGAATGAATTGTAGCCAACATGCATGCAGTAGCTCGCCGCGACGGTTCGGGCCGTCGCCCGGATCCAAGTAAAAATGATTCCTACGACCACAAGGAGCGCGATTTGCCATAGCGCGCCGCCTAATTGAAAGCCGTGCAGCAAACCAAACAAGGCCCCTGTGATGAGCACGCTGACGGCGATTCCCCAGCTCTTCGCGATCGCCGGATAGATATAACCGCGAAAAATCGTCTCTTCGACAAGTGGCGCGAGAAGAACCGCCATAAGCAAGAATAAGAACGCGCTCAACCGGTCCTGATAGATAGCATCGATCGGTAGGTTTCCCTTGGGAGGATGTAAATTTGACGCCGCATCCACCAGAAACGAAATAACCACGCCAGCAAAGACAAGCGCGCCATAAGCGAGCGACCGGGGAATAATGCCGGCATCGAGCTTGCGCCACCCGATCGTCTGCCAGAAAGACTCGCGGAATTTCAAACGGATCTGAAGCGCTAAATAGCCCAGCAAAGCAAAGTCGATGACGGCCTGAGCAACAATGCTGATGAGCGCCTGATCGCGACCTGCTTGCTCAAGCGCCGTAATCTTCACTCCAAATGCGATGAACGCGCCCACAACAATCAGGCCGATTACAAACGTAGCCACGACGGCAAATACGATAAAGAGAACCAGATCTCCGATGCCCCATGGCACGCGGATGTCTTCAGGAATTCGCGGATGCGAAAAGTGGGGTTCCTCGTTGAAAAATTCCGGGCTATCGTCAACTAACTGCCTGGAAGGACCAGGCGTCAAGTCGGAGTTCATTTCCCGCCGCCATTCCGCTGACCGAGCAGGCGGGCCAAGCTTTGTCCCGTGAACGATTTCTTATTTCGGGCAACGACCTCCGGCGGGCCTTGCGCGACGATTCGCCCGCCCGCCGCTCCTCCCTCAGGCCCCAGATCGATGATCCAATCGGCTTGTTTGATCACATCCAAATTGTGTTCCACAATCAGCACCGTATTGCCCAGTGAGACGAGACGATTCAGCACGTCAAGTAGCTTTTTCACGTCATCGAAGTGCAAGCCGGTCGTCGGCTCGTCCAGAATGTACAATGTGCGACCCGTTTGCCGTCGTGAGAGTTCCCGTGCCAGTTTCGTTCGCTGCGCCTCGCCTCCCGAAAGAGTTGTCGCCGATTGGCCGAGCCGCACGTAACCCAGCCCCACATCCACCAGAGTCTGGAGCTTCTGCTGAATGGCCGGAATATTCTCCAGAAACTTAAGCGCTTCCTCGATCGGCAAATCCAGCATATCGGAAATCGAGAGTCCTTTGTAACGAACGGAAAGCGTTTCCGCGTTGTAACGTTTGCCTCTGCACACTTCGCACGTCACGTAGACATCCGGCAGGAAATTCATCTCGATGCGCCGCTGCCCGTCGCCCTGGCACGCTTCGCATCGTCCTCCCTTCACGTTGAAGCTAAAGCGGCCCGGCTTGTAGCCACGCTCCCGGGATTCCGGCAGCATCGCATAGAGTTCCCGAATGGATGCGAAAACGCTCGTATATGTCGCCGGATTCGAGCGCGGCGTACGGCCGATGGGGGCCTGATCGATCTGGATCACTTTGTCGATATGTTCTGTGCCCAACACTGCGTGATGCGCCGCCGGTTTCTCCATCGACCGGTAAAGTTTGGCGGCAAGCGCGAGGTAAAGAATGTCATTCACAAGTGTCGATTTGCCCGAACCCGAAACGCCCGTGACAACGTTCAGCAAACCGAGTGGAATCGCGACATCAATGTTCTTCAGGTTGTTGCCGCTTGCCCCAAGAATTGAGATCGCTTTATCGCCGGGGCTGCGTCGAATCGCCGGAACTGGAATTTCCGTTTTGCCCGAAAGATATTGCCCGGTAAGCGACGCAGGATTCGCTGCAATCTGCTCGGGCGAACCAGCCGCCACAAGATGCCCACCAGCCGTACCCGCACCCGGACCGAGATCCAACACATAGTCGGCGCGCCGGATTGTCTCCTCATCGTGCTCCACAACAAGCACCGTATTCCCGAGATCGCGCAGCGTTTCCAGCGTGCTGATTAGCCGGCCGTTATCGCGCGCGTGCAATCCAATTGAAGGCTCGTCCAGCACATATAGAACGCCGCGTAGACGCGAGCCAATCTGGGTTGCAAGCCGAATCCGCTGCGCCTCGCCGCCGGAAAGCGTAGCAGCCGAACGGTCAAGAGTCAGATAACTAAGTCCTACAGCGAGCAGGAAATCGATGCGTTCGGCAATTTCACTGAGCGGGCGAGCCGCGATTTGGCGCTGACGCAGCGTGAGCTGGCCTCGAATCTTATCCACCGCCGCCCGGGCCGCATCGAGTGACAGCGCTGTAAAGTCCGCGATCGAAAGCCCCGCAATTTTCACAGCAAGACTTTCGGGCCGCAGCCGTTTTCCTTGGCAAGCGGTACAAATCGAAGGCGACATGTATTGCGTCAGCCACTCGCGGTATCCATCCGACCGCGACTCCTCGAGGCCGCTTTCCAGATACGCTAGAATGCCCTGAAAATTCAGCCCTTTTGACGATCCGCCGTTCTCCGGATTCCCATGAAGAATCAGATTCTGCACTTTGCGAGGAAATTTCTCGAAGGGCGTATCCAAATCGAATCCATGCGCAACCGAGGCGAGCTTCAACGTGCGCTGCAGATTCGCGGATCCCGAACCGGGCCCCAATCCGCCTTCAAAGAGAGCCTTGCTCCAATCTACAATCACTTTGGCAGGGTCAAACTCGTAATTCGAGCCAAGCCCGTGGCATTCCGGGCAAGCACCGTAAGGTGAATTGAAACTGAAAGACCGCGGCTCGAGCTGAGGCACGGAAATGCCGCAGTCCGCGCAAGCCAGCTTTTCGGAATAGACGTGCTCTTCGCCGCCCACAATGGCGATCGTCACGAGGCCGCCCGTGAGCTTTAGCGCTGTCTCGATCGATTGTTCAAGCCGCTGCGTCACTCCACCTTTCAACAACACGCGATCAATAACAATCTCAATGGTGTGATTCTTGCGGCGATCAAGTGGCGTCGGCTCATCCAAATTGACGAGCTCTCCATCGATTCGTGCGCGCACGTAGCCGTCTTTCGCGTATTTCTCCAGTTCCTTCTTGTATTCGCCTTTTCGCCCTCGCACCACCGGCGCGAGCACCATAATGCGATCGTCCGGCTTCAGCGCCAGAATCGACTGCACAATTTGCTCCGTCGATTGCCGCGTGATTGGCTTGCCGCACTTGGGGCAATGGGGCGTCCCGATCGCACTGTAGACCACCCGCAGGTAGTCGTAAATTTCCGTAATTGTTCCAACTGTCGACCGCGGCGAACGCGTCGTAGTCTTCTGCTCGATCGCAATGGAAGGCGAAAGACCCTCGACTGAGTCGACCTCCGGCCGCTCCATCTGATCCAAAAATTGGCGCGCGTAAGCCGAAAGCGACTCCACGTAGCGCCGTTGACCCTCAGCATAAAGCGTATCGAATGCCAGCGACGACTTCCCTGATCCCGATAGACCGGTCACCACCGTAAGAGTATTACGCGGAATTTCCAGGTGAAGATTCTTGAGGTTGTGCTGGCGCGCGCCCCGAATGATGATGTTTTTCAGGCTCATGGTCCGATAGGAGGAGTCAGACGGCGGGTATGTCTGACGTTGCGCAAATTTCCCCTAGTGTAATTCTTCAACATAGCAAGCATAGCTTGGCAGGGTCAAGAAGGGTTACGGCGTGGTCAGGTCAGAGATGTGTAGGCAAAAAAATTGGGGGTCCCCCACGGACCCCCAATGTCGCTTGCTCTACCCCTAGAATCCGGTTCCGGCGCGGCGGAAACCGGCCCACCCCGGGGATACGAGACAGCCACTTTTTTCTAGTGCACGCGCTATGCCACCAGGAGGATCATCGCAACGCGTGATTTAAGTCTATAAATCGCAGCAGCTTAGCCGCGAAACGCAACCGCACGAGCACACGTTCGAGAAACGATTCTCCACTTTATGAAAGTGCACAGCGGCCAGACTATGTTCTTTGGAAGATTTCAGAATTGGGCCGCAGGGGGCAAGATGTCATGCTCCAATTGTGGAGCGCAAGGCACCGGCTAACGCGTCCGTCCATTGCCGAACATCATCCTCTCGTTCTGCCTCTACCATTACCCGGGCAAGAGGTTCGGTCCCGGAGTACCGCAAAACCACCCGCCCCGCCTTTCCCAGCGCTCGTTCCGCTTTTTGCAGCACGGACGCCACTTCAGGCAAGCTCTCCAGAGCAGGCTTCGTCTTTACGCGAACGTTCACGATCTTCTGAGGAAAAATCCTCAAATCGCTTACGAGCGAATCCAGCGATCCGGCAATCGATATGATCGAGGCAATTTTTACAGCCGTGAGCATGCCGTCGCCGGTTGTCGCGTCATCCAGAAACAGTATGTGCCCGGACTGCTCGCCACCGAGATTCGCTCCGATCCTCTGCATCTCTTCCAGCACATAGCGATCGCCGACGGCAGTGCGCACCAGCTTAAGTCCCGATTTGTCAAGCGCGCGCTCCAGCCCCAAGTTCGCCATCGTTGTACCGACGATCGTCTTTACCGTCAACTTGCCCGTCGATTTCATAAAGCGGCCTGCCACCAACAGTACGCCGTCGCCGTCAACCAGCTTCCCGGACTCGCTCACAAACAGTGAGCGATCAGCGTCTCCATCGAAGGCAATGCCGAGATTCGCTCGTTCACTGACAACGCGCTTCTGCAGACTCTCAGGATGCAAAGAACCACAATCCGCATTGATATTTTTGCCGTCGGGATGATTGTTGGTGGCGATTACTTCCGCCCCTAAAGATCGAAAAAGCTGGGGCGCAAGATCGCTGGCAGCGCCGTTCGCGCAATCGAGCACGACTTTCATGGCCGCAATGTTGGCGCCAGCCAAAACGCCTGAACGCAACCCTGCAAGATAGTCCTGGTGCAAAGCTTGATTCCCGTGCAGATCGATCGTTCGCTTTGATCGATTGGCTCCGTTGCCGGTCAATATCACGCTTTCAAGCTGCGCCTCAACCGCGTCGGGAAACTTCATGCCAGCGGACGAAATCAGTTTCACCCCGTTGTCATGATAGGGGTTATGCGAAGCGGAAATTACCACGCCTGCCTCGAATGCTTCGCGGTTCACCAGCCATGCCACGCCCGGAGTCGTTAGGATACCCGCCGAAACTGGTTCCGCGCCGCCATCGGCCAACCCGCTGGCGATTAGCTCCGCAATGTGAGGCCCGGATTGCCGGGTGTCGCGTCCAATGAGTACGCGGGTAGGCTGATTAGGGCGACTGTCTACCAAATACGCGCCGAGCGCCCGGCCCACGCCTTCGAGCGTGGCATCATCGAGCGGGTACGTGCCTGGAATTCCGCGAATTCCGTCAGTGCCAAATAAGTGTTTTGCCATGAGTGTGTGTGCGCGTGCCTTGCGCGCCGGCAGCAGTATTTTAGCATTACGACCTCCGGACACGACGCTTCGCATCCAAATACGCTTCGAAACATCAACAGTTAGCAATACGCGCAGTGGAGAATGCACGGCCTTGCGGCTGTGCTATCGTACGGCCATGCCGGTAGAAGAAGCCAAGATTGTTACCGCTGCTTCAGCAAGCGCCCGGATTATTGCCGCCGGCATCGTCATTGCCTTCTGCTATTTCGCCTCGACAATCTTGATGACCCTGATTATCGCGGTGCTCACCGCGTATTTCCTCGATCCCGTTGTCACTTGGATGGAATCGTGGCACATGCCGCGAGCGCTGGGTTCTCTTCTCATCGTCCTCGTGTCGCTTGCGCTCATCGCAGTGCTCGGATGGACGCTCGTCGACCGCATCGATCAATTCGGGCAGGATTGGCCTCAGTATCGCGAACCCCTGCGCTCGGCCTTTGTCGTCGTCGAGCAGCGGCTCTCAACTCTCGAGGCGCACGTTTCGGAAATCACGCCATCTCCGCAGGCCGGACAACAAATTGTCGAGGTCGCCGAGTCCCACCCGGTTCGCGCGGCTGTGCTGTCGCGGCTTGGTTCTGTTTCAGTCTTTCTGCTTTCGGCCACGTTTGTGCCGTTCCTGCTGTTCTTTATGTTGGCGGCAAAACGTCAGGTCTGGCACGCCACCATGCAGCTATTTCCGCCCGACCAACGCACGCAAGTGAAAGAAGCGCTGTCCGATGTGACGCAGGTGTTGCGCAGCTATTTGGTAGGCACAGCGCTCGTTGGGCTCGTCCTCGTCATCGCAAGCTGGCTCTTTTTTTGGATCATGGGGTTGGATTTTCCGTTCCTCACGGGGTTGGTATCCGGCTTGTGTAATCTTGTCCCCTACCTCGGCGTTGTTCTTTCGTGGATTCCCCCACTGCTCATCGGTCTTAAGCAATACCACACGGTGGGACCGTTCTTGGGTATGTTCTCCGTGCTCGCTCTATTCCACATAGTCACGGCAAATCTGTTGATTCCTGCGCTTGTAGGATGGCGCGTGAGGCTCAACGCGCTGGCGCTCACGGTCTCTCTTTTGTTCTGGGGATGGCTATGGG
>JBOGMU010000123.1:0-10186 GCA_050746865.1 Candidatus Acidiferrales bacterium | reverse complement strand
GCCCCTGGCAGATCATCGAGCGCCTCGCTCCTCGATCACCTCTACAACTCTGCTTGCTTCCACCCGTATTCTTGGATTACTACCCCAACCACTCAGGGGGATACCATGTGCCCAGGCATCCCTAACCTGACGAAAGTTGCCTACTTTGAATTAGGGTCGAATCCTTATGGAATACGAAAAGAAATCGATGCTATGATAATTGGGTTGTTGGGGATTTAGGGTCCGGCGCGGTCGCCAAGTGGTAAGGCGAAGGTCTGCAAAACCTTTATCGGCGGTTCGATTCCGCCCCGCGCCTCCAACCGCAATCCTTCCGTATCCTTGGTACGAAAACCAATTTTTTAAGGCGCATTCGCGTACAAAACTGCCCCAAATTGCACCCATAAGGCATTCTTAAGGTGCCAAACACGCCAAAATTGGCTTAATTTTCGGCTGCCCAGCCGAGCCGTGTCAGCCTGCGCCATACGCAGCGCGAGGCTCCTGCCTTCGCGAATTTGGATTTAGATTTATATACGGTCCAGAACGGCCAAAATCAGCACCACAAATAAAATCAGTCCCAGACCGCCGCTGGGATAGTATCCCCAATGCGCGCTATACGGCCAAGCCGGTAAACTCCCAATTAGCAGCAGAACAATGACAACCAGTAAGAGCAAGCGCAGCAAGGCGTTACCTCCTGCCGAGAGCATAGGGACCCACAACAACCGCCTCCATCCACGGTTCCCCCTATTTCAGCCGCGTGATTTCCCGATACTCTGATAAACTCCTGTTTCCATTTTTGGCCGAGCGTCGCGGCGGTCAGAGTCTCCTGCAACGCTTGCCTCGCCCTGTGACCTTACACTGGGCGCCGTCCACACTTGATGAGCCGCTTGAGCCGCCTGAACTACCGACTACTAATCGCTCTGGCCATACTTCTTGGCTTTGGTGTCCGCGAAGTCGCCGTGGAGCTTCGGCCCTCTTTCCTCCGTCCAGGGCTTCATCTTCTCGCCTACGTCGGCAATTCCGGTGACGGCACGATATCTGTCATTGATCTGGTAAAGCTCTCGATAATTTCGACCATTCCGGTCGGCGCTCGCCCCTCCGGCATTCGCGCCCGACCGGCCGCCGCCGAAATTTGGGGCCTCAGCTCCGCTGAAGGTTATGCGTGGGTACTTGACGCGCCCTCGAACCGCATCGTCGCCCGAATTCCGGTTCCATCCGACCCTTTTGCGCTGGATTTCTCACCCGACGGCCAACGTGCGTACGTCGCCGCCGTCGCATCAAACACAGTCTACGCTATCGATTGCGTAACTCGGCGTGTGGTGGGACATGCCCGCACAGGCCGCAAACCATGGATCGCCCGCGTTTCTCCAGACGGAAAACTTCTGCTCGTCTCGAATCATGAAGACAACACGGTCTCAATTTTCGACGCAACCAGTCTGGTGCTTCGCGGAACTGTCAATGTGTCGCAACGACCCGAGCAAATCACGATCCTGCCCGATAGCTCGAAGGCATTTGTCACTTCGGGAGCGACAAAAGAAATTTCGGTGATTGACTTAAAGAGGACGCAATTGCTCGCGAACCTCGCCTTGGGTGGTTCGCCCAGCGCGACAGTGCTAAAACCGGACGGCGGCGAACTCTACGTTGTTTCAACCGACGCGCACGGCTTGATTGTCGTCAACACGCAGACAAATTCCGTGGGCGATTTCATCCTTTTAGGCAATGCCCCGGCGTCCGCGGCTCTCACCTCCGACGCACAGACGCTATACGTGACGGATTCAGCCGCGGACGATGTGGTTCCTGTTCTCGTGCAAACACGCGAGGTGCAGACGCCCACAAATCAATGGCAGTGGCCGCGCACCGGCGCCACACCCGTTTCATCGGTCCTTACGCCCGGCGGCGAGATGCTTCTGGTGGCGGACAGCGGCTCCAACGACGTCGCGGTAATTCGCACAAACATCCCTACGCCCATGCTGATCACGCTGATTCCAGTCGGCACAAATCCGCGGGACATCGCGATTAAGATGTTTTGAGCGTAGTAGATGGTTCCAAGGAGGCACCGGGCAAAATCGGGAATCCCCATCCCTTTAAATCTTCGCGCAAGCGCGACGGCGTTGAGTAAACCAGACCTTCCATGCCGACGGCGCGTGCGCCGTTGACGTTTGTTTCCCGGTCGTCCAGAAATAAAGCCTCATGCGCGCTCACATGCAATTGTTGCAGACTGTGCCGGTAGATCGCAGGATCGGGCTTCGTAACGCGAATTTCTGCTGAAAACGTGTAATCGTCAAACCGATGCAGCCAAGGCGCACCGGCACGGATCTGTTTCGCAAGACCAATGAACATGTTCGAGATTACTCCGGCTTTTATCCCATTGGCGCGCAAGCGCTCGATCCAATCCATCAAATCCGGATCGAGATCCCACCAGAGTTCGCAATCTCGTCGGTTTAGCTCGTTCACCTGCGCATCCGTCAGCGCCACGCCCGCCTCCTGCGCGAAACCGCTCCAATATCCCTCAGAAGTCACGTCACCGCGATCATAGTCCAGCCGGTTCTGCATGTATCGCTGCAGCAGCCGCTCCGGCGTGATGCCCAAAATCCGCGCCATAGGAGCGAATTGCGCAAGCGGCGCTATTCTGCATAGCACCTCACCGTAATCGAAAATCACCGCCCGAATCGACGAAGCTTTTCCCGAGAACTTGCCTCTTCCGTTTTGCAAATGCAATTCATCGCCTCCAACTAGAGTTTACACGCGCTCCGCGGAATTCGGCGGCTCCGATCAGCACCACCGTGCATAAAAAAATCCCGGAAGCTCTCGCCTCCGGGATTCTTTTCGATCTATTTGCTGTTCGACGCTATTTTTTAAAAGCTGAAGACCGCCTGCACCGATATCTGGCGGTTGTAGATCGCAGTGCCTCCGCCTCCGAAGCCGCCTCCGCCGATTGTGGTCGACTTCAAGAAATTTGGAGACGTATCCGTGCCGTTCGGCGCTCCTGGATTTACGTGATTGAACAGGTTGCGAGCGTTCGCACTCAGCGTCAGCGTATAACGACGCCCTGCATTCGCGCCGCCGAAACCACCCCGGCCTCCTCCACCGCCCCGCCCACCGCCAAATCCACCTCGACCTGCTCCTCCGCCGCGGCCTCCGCCTGCGCCACCAGGACCACGGCCGCCGAACCCGCCGCCAGGACCGCCACGACCACCCTCACCGTCCGGGCCACCATTGTTTCCTGCACCCGTAGCAGTCTCACGTGGGCGCCCAAAAGTGAACGCCTTCGCAACTCGCAAGTTAACCGTGAAATTTCCCGGCCCAGTCGCATAATTCACGGGCAAAATCGTGTCCCCAAGCGAGGGATCAGGAGGTCCGTTGAACAGCAGTCCAAATGGTGTTGATATCACGCTCCGGCCGTTTGCGTTCACAACCAGCACAGGGCGGTTCGCCACCGCTGTATTCCCGTTCCAATAAACGCTTCCCGTCGTGAGGTTGAATGGCGAACCCGAAGAACCGGTGATAAACGGGCTGAGCGATATGCCCCATTTCGCTGTGTAAGAGCCACCGATGAAGACGCGATGGCGCGTGTCAAATCCTGTGCGGCCATAGTCCAGTGCAGGATCGTAGACGTTCATCAGCGTGCTTGCCGTCCCCGACGCATAGTTCAGCGTGTAATTCGCGTTTAGGCTCAGGCGATTCGTGGCGCGGATTACGAAGTTCGTCGCAAGCTGATTTTGCCGAAAGATTCCACCGGACGTGAATTGGTTGATGTTCGTAATGTTCGGGTAAAGTGGACGAGTATCGTCCGTGACATCCGTCGGCGCATTGATGTTCGCCGTGTATAACTGCTTCACGCCGCGGGCATTCACGTAGTTCACGGTCATCGTCACCTGCCTTGTCAGCTGGTGTGATACGGACGCAGCCGCCTCCATCGTGTATGGCGCGTGAAAATTGGGCGCGATTGCATCCACGGTCGTCGTGGCTCCCGGCGCGACCTGCAGGGCGCTCGTCGGCGGAATATTGGGGAAAAAGTTCACGTCCGCGCCATCCACCTCATAGCTGATCTGATGGACTCCGTTCAGCCGCGTAAGGGCCATCACGCTCCCTTCCGAGAAACGGTCGTAGAAGATGCCCCATCCGCCCCGCAGAACGAATGCCGGCGTACCCGTTTTCGTCTTTCCCACTCCCCACGCAATTGCAACGCGCGGCGCGAAATCCGTGTGATCCGGCATATCCGTCTGCGTTTCAAACCGCAGTCCTGCACTAATTGTCACATTCGGCTTCCAGCGGTAATCGTCCTGGAAGAACGCGCCCACGTCGAGAAGATTCACGCTCGCAAACGCGTTGCCCTTCGCAATCGTAAATCTCGTCGGATAATCCAATGGATCGATCGGCTGCCCGTTCTGAACGGCCGTTTCGGCTGCCGCAAACGCCGCTGCATTTGCGAACTCAAATGAGCCATTCGCGTTGCTTAACTGCGTCACATCGTACTGCCCATCTCTCCAACGGACGCCAAAGTTCAACCCGTGCTTACCGCGCGACATCGTGAAGTAGTTCTGTAGTTCGTAATTCTGAGTGGTGTTCGAGCTTATGCCCGCCGAATAGCCGCCCAG
Organism: Candidatus Acidiferrales bacterium; assembly: GCA_050746865.1. Lineage (GTDB taxonomy): Bacteria > Acidobacteriota > Terriglobia > Acidiferrales > UBA7541 > Palsa-295. The sequence goes on along the minus strand of JBOGMU010000123.1, from coordinate 5,612 downwards.
CGTCACATAGCTCGGCACGGAGATATTGACCGCATTGCTAAGCGGTGTCGTATTCGCGTGGTCATCGTTGAACTGAAAGCGTGTATCCATTACGAGCGAATTTCCCCAGACCTGCGTGTCGCTGATCTGGATGCTGTGCTCGTAGCTCGTCGTGTTATATGCCGCCTGAGGTGTAAAAAAGGTCGAAACGCCGTTATTCTCAGAATGATTCCTGTTGTAGGAATACCGCACGCTCAGCGTATTGTTCTTCGAAAGGTTATATTCGATTCGTGGGCTGAACTGAGTAGTGATTCTCGGATTTGAAACACTCAAGCCGGAATAGGTCGCCGTAAATGTCTGCGGATCGTACAGCGCGCCTAACTCCGCTTCATTGATCCGCCGCTGTTGTGCCGTAAAGAAATACGAAAGATTCTTGCCGAGCGAGCCGCCGATGTTTCCGTTGTACTGCAAAGTGTAGTACCCGGGCACAGTCGCGTTTGCATAAGGGTTCGCCGTGTTGAAGCCCTTGGAATTGCCCATCACAAAGAACGAGCCGTGCGTCTGGTTCCCACCCGCCTTCGTAATAATCTCAATTCGGCCAAACCCTACACGATCGTATTCCGCCGAAAACGGATTCGAATTGATACGGACTTCGCGAATCGAGGATTTCGGCGGCAGTTCCCCCGCCGTGAATCCATCGATGTACATCTGCCCACCGTTAGGCCCGATGGAAGGCCCCGCCAATGCCTGCAAATCCGCCTGCAATTCATCGGGGTCGTCCGGCAACGCATCCAGGTCTGAGCCTTTCAACACAATCGCATCCGCATTGTTCTCGGGGTTCACGTCGAGCGCCTGCGAATCGGCATTCACCTGCACCTGCTGTTGCTCCGCCTGAATCACCAACGGAATGTCGAGCGTTTTTGCCTGCCCTGCCGCGATGACCACCGCCGGATTCTGAAATTGCTGGAATCCTGGCGCACTCGAACTCACCTGATATTGCCCAGGCGCGAGCCCTCGAACATCGTAGGCGCCCGTCGCGTTGCTTGTTGCCGTAACAGGCTGCCCGGCAGAAGGTGTAACCGTGACCGTGGCGCCGACAACCGCAGCCCCCGACGGATCCGTAATCGTTCCACGCAGCGTGCCTGTTTCAGATTGCGCCTGAATGCGGCCCACGCAAAGTATTAGCGCCACAGATAAAAGACCCAGCAAAAATCGCCGCGCAACCGCGGGAAAACTCATACTGCCTCCTGTTCGCTTCCTATGAATAGTTCGCATCTGCCTTCGCTGTGCTGGGTGTTTATAAGCGAAGCCCGTCTCTTCCAATTCGTTTCTGATCGAAGATTTGTTCCACTTTTTTGGATTCGAACTTCTATTCCGACGTATCGCCGGCACCAGCGCCGCCCGTAACGTCCCATGCTGGCAGGCTCGCGGAAGGCGCAGCATCGAGAATCGGTTCCACTCCCGCAACGACTTGAATCGCGGAGACATCCCCCGAGGAATTCCCTGCCGTAGAAACGATCATCACCGCATCGCCTTTTTGCAAATCGGCCAAAGTTACCTTAGGGGCGCGGGCAATCACCTGCGAAAGATCGCCGCCACCGCCGCCGCGGCTGCCAAACCGCCCGCCTCTGCCGGAGGCGCGCCCACTTGCCTGCGCCTCTTGACCCGTTCCATTCGAAGCGCTCGCTCCGTTCGCTCCATTCGCCGCTTTCATCCGCGCCGCCAACATGTTCGCTTCTTGCGTAGAGAGTTTACGAATCTCCGAATCGGGCGTGATTGTCACAGTAAAATTTTGCTTCGTCGTCACATCTTTTACCGCCAGAGTGCCTTGTGCCGCATTCACCGCACTGACCACACCCGAAAGACTCCGGAATCCACCGGAAACGACGGCGGCGGCGGTCAAATCGTTTCCATCGGCACTGCGCGTACCCCGCGCCAGCATTTGATCTCCAGGCTTGACTTCGTCCAGAGTGCTCGCCTTCGCATCGTTGAATTTCACCGAATCCGGCGCATATCTCAGAATCTGCGTCGATTTCGACGTATGCACGGTCACCGTCTTCGTTCCGCTCAGCGTTCCCACCTTCAGTGATATAGTTCCGGCCGCCGGATCGACAGCGGCCACGAGTCCGCCCACGCCACGGCTCGTCCATGCCTGCAAATCCTGCTGCTGCTTCGCCTCTACGTCAGCCTTCTTGATCGCAATCACGCTGCTTGCAAGGATTGTATGCTCCGCGGTTCCCGGATTCCCCGATGCCAGCACGCGATCGCCCGCCTGAATATCGGACAGCGGCAACGGTACTGCACCGCTCAGGCTTGTCTGTCCCGGCTCGAGCCGCAACACCTTCGCACCTTCCTGCACGGTCACGCTATACGCGACGCCCTGATCGTTTTTCAGTGTGAAGGTATTGCCGGAAATGGACTGGACCGTCCCGATCGCTCGCGTTGCTGCGACTGCTGCCGTTTGAGCCGCATCGGCGGTCGCTACCGAGACTGTAATGACCGCCAGAAACGCGGCATACATGCCTAACTTAAAGATCGCTCTCATTACCGATCCCCGCCTTATCTATGGCTTTTGAACTGGCGATTTATGCGTAGTGTGAAGTGCCCTTAGAACTCACCCATCTGAATACCGTCTGAAAAATAAATTCATTCGATATTCCATCAACTTTTATACGCACTGCGCGTATTCCACGTTTCGTGAATTTCGCGAGGACGTTCACAAAGATGGTCAGTGAATTAGGAACGCAGACGTCTACTTTCGTAATGACACACGTCGCAAGCGGCGTCGTCTTCCATGTATTGAACTCCGTCGCGACCTGATAGGTCGAAAATGAATAGGGTTGTTATTGCAGCGAATATCTTTGCGCAAGCGGAAATCTTCTGCCCACACTGAACGCCTTCGAGGTGACTTTTAATCCCGGAGGCGCCTGCTTGCGTTTGTATTCATTCTGATCCACGCGCAGCGTCACCGATCGCACGAGCCCAAGGTCGAAACCGTTGTCGTTGGCGATCTGCTGCGGTGTATGCACATCCTCCACGTACGCCTTCAAAATCCGGTCAAGCACGTCGTAAGGCGGCAGCGTGTCCTGATCCGTCTGATTAGGCCGTAATTCCGCCGAAGGAGCCTTCGCAATCGTCTCGGCCGGTATGCGCGATTTGCCCCGATTCACCGAGCTCGCCAGTTCATACACCATCGTTTTCGGCACGTCCGAAATCACGGCCAGCCCTCCGGCCATATCGCCGTAGAGAGTGCAGTACCCCACGGCCATTTCCGATTTATTCCCCGTGCTCAAAACAAGCGAGCCAAACTTATTCGAAAGTGCCATTAACATGTTCCCACGGATCCGCGCCTGCAAATTCTCTTCCGCCACATCCATGGCCAGCCCATTAAACGGCGCTTCGAGAATCCTGCGGTAGCTCTGAAACGCATCTCCTATAGGCAGCACCAGCAGCTCAATCCCGAGATTCTGCGCCAGCTGTTTCGCGTCGCGAATACTTCCCTCGGAGGAATAGGGCCCAGGCATCGATACACCTACCACATTCTCTGGACCGAGGGCATCGCACGCAATCGTCGCCACCAGCGCAGAATCGATCCCACCGCTCAGACCAATTACAGCCTTGCGGAAGCCGCATTTCCGCACATAATCGCGCGTCCCCAACACGAGCGCATGGTAGATCGCATCGATCTCGTGCTCCATATTCTCGTGAGTGTCGCCGACGGCTGTCGAAGTATCGAAATAAATCAGATCTTCTTCAAACGACTTTGCCCGCGCGGCGATTGCCCCATCCGCCGCAATCGCCATGCTCGAACCATCGAAAACGAGGCTGTCGTTTCCACCCACCTGGTTCACGTACACCATCGGCACTCTGTGCTTCACCACAATCGCCCGCAGCATGTCCTGCCGCAGCCCGCGCTTCCCCATCGTGTACGGAGACGACGAAATATTCAGCAGCACCGTGCTGCCCTTCCTAGCAATCTCCGCCACAGGGTCCCGCGCATAAAGCCGCTGCGTCCAGAACGTCTTGTCGTTCCACGTGTCTTCGCAAATCGTGATGCCCAGCGTTTCCTTGCCGAACGGGAATACAAACTGCGTATGCGCCGGCTGAAAGTAGCGCGTCTCGTCGAAGACATCGTACGTCGGCAGCAGCATTTTCCGTTGCTCAAAAAGAATCTGCCCGCCGGAAATGAATGCGGCGCAGTTCGCGACCGGCTTGCCCGTATCGTCCTGTGCCTTTCCCACGTATCCCACGAGCGAAGGAATTGCCACTTCGCCGGCCAGTCTCGCTAGTTCTGTTCGATTGCGTTCTTCAAATGCAGGACGTTCAATCAGGTCCTGCGGAGGGTAGCCGCACAAACACAACTCGGAAAACACTGCCAAATCTGCGCCGCCGCGTTTCGCCGTGCACGAGAGCTCGCGGATGCGCCTTGCGTTGCCTTCAAAATCCCCGACAGTGGGATTGAACTGCGCAAGTGCGATTTTCATAAGTAACGGACAGAATACGGAGGGGGAACCCTATTTTCAAGAAAACGCTCTATGGTTATGCGCAGAAATCCTAAGGATAAGAAGCGGGATTGAAAGACTTGTAGCAACTCGTCCCGACGCTGCAGCCGCAAACCCCAACTCCCAGGTTCCACCCTCAGGAGATCCATGTTTACAGTTACGCGGATTGCGTTGTCGCCCGAGGCGGCCACGATTCAAGAAGTTGCTCTTTGCGATAGATGAAAGCGTTGATGTCGTACGGGGCCAGTTCCAAATTGTGGCCGTGCGTGATCGCGTCCGTCGGACACGCCTCCACGCAATATCCGCAGAAAATGCAGCGCGAATAATCGATGTTGTAAACCTTGGCGTACCGCTCCCCGGCCGAGATACGCTCTTTGTCGGTGTTCTCCGCGGCTTCAATGTAAATGCAATTCGCAGGGCATGCCGCGGCGCATAGGAAGCATCCGACGCACTTTTCGAGCCCATTTTCGTCCCTCTGGAGGACGTGAATGCCGCGGTAGCGCGGCTGCACCGTGGGCGGCGCGTCCGGGAATCGCTCCGTCGTCGTTTTCTGCAGCATCGTCCGAAACGTGACGCGAAACCCTTTAAATAATGTGGTAAACGTCTCCCCAACTTCTCTAATTATCGATGGCATCGCTCTCCACTTTAGCAAAGTTGTCGCAAGCAGGCAATTCCCGTCGGGTCTCGGAAGAGCCTACTCACATCATATCCCCCTGGCGGGATTGAAATGTGTGAGTCCGAAGAGGCGAAGGGAGATGGAGTTGTTGTTGAATGGGAAAGGAAGATGATCGCCGCCGTCGCAGCGGTGGGAAAGTGGGAATCCCGTGGGTTGGGCGGGATTCCAATCGCCCGCTCCATAAGTCACGATGTTTCAATTGCCCTTACACGGCTAACCTACGTGAATCCGGCTTGAAAATGGACCGTTTTGGACCCCAAATGGACCCCGCTGGGTTCAATTGGACCCTAACGATTTGCAGAGGAAACTGACCAGTCGTTCGATGGATTGCTCTCCGTGGGACTAGACCAGCGCAACCTCGCGGTCGAAATTGGGCTTTTTCTCCGCATGGAGCTTGAGGGCAATGCCACAGACTGCGGCGATGCGCTCCAACATTGTGAGCGAGTGCCCGGTGT
>JBOGMU010000122.1:0-8218 GCA_050746865.1 Candidatus Acidiferrales bacterium | reverse complement strand
GGTGAACGCCGTGTGCTATTTCCGCGTGGTGGACGCGAACCTGGCCGTCTCGCAGGTGCAGAATTATCTCTACGCCACTTCGCAGCTGGCGCAGACCAACCTGCGCAGCGTGCTCGGCCAGTTCGAGCTAGACGAGGTTCTCTCGGATCGCGAAAAGGTAAACGCGAAGCTCCAAGTAATCCTTGACCAGGATACGGAGCCTTGGGGTATCAAAGTAACGAAGGTTGAGGTGAAACAGGTCGATATTCCGGAGAATATGCAGCGCGCGATTGCGCGGCAGGCAGAGGCAGAACGCGAGCGTCGCGCTAAAGTGATCGCGGCGGAAGGCGAATTTCAGGCTGCAGCGAGATTGTCCGAGGCTGCGGCAATAATGGAAAAGGAGCCTGCGTCGATTCAACTACGGTACCTGCAGACGCTTGTCGAAATCGGAGTAGAGAAAAATACTACTGTGGTATTTCCACTGCCCATCGATATTATTTCACAGTGGTTGAAGAATACAGGAGGCAACGGCAGGGCGAATGGCAACGAACGGTAAACGCGGCGATCGTGTCCTCGAAAGCCGGCATCTGATTGGGCTCTTTCTGGGCGTCGTGCTGCTTTGCGGCGTATTCTTTACTCTTGGATACGTGATGGGCCGCACGCAATATGCCGGTGCGGTTCACGTGGAGACGATCGCGCACGCTGCGCCTGCACCCGTGACAAACGCTTCTAAGAGCACCAGCGCCACGGCTCCGTCGCCCTCGGAGTGGGATTTCTATCCAAAGAGAGATAGTGGTAAGAAGACGGACGATCTAATTCCCGCGAAGCCGGAATCAATTGCGCAGCTCGAGACTGTGGCTGAAAATCCCACTCCTGAGCCGGCTGCGACTCCGCCCGAGCCGGTTGTGTTTTCGACGAAAGCACATACGGCGCCGCCTCCGCCCGCTACTCACGTTGGGAAGGCGTCGATTATTTTGCAAGTAGCCGCGCTACGTCATGAAAGCGATGCGGCGCAAATGTCACGACTGCTTCGCAAAAAGCACTTTCCCTCGTTCGTCCCAACGCCGCCCCGTGGCGAAACGCTCTATCGCGTGCAGGTCGGTCCTTACGCTGATGAGCGCGCGGCTGATGCGGCGAAAGCTGCCCTTGACCGCGCCGGATTCAAAGCTATCATTAAACATTAGACCGAACATTGAGTGTTGTCGCCAAAACAGCGGACGCAAAAGCGCCGCTTGCTGCGCCGCATTCCGACCTTGTTGCGCAACAAATGAATTTTTCCTGGTACGTGCGGCTGTTGCTCGCGCTTGCCAGCGGTGCGCTGCTTGCGCTCGCATTTCCTAATTACAATCTGTCTTTGCTTGCGTGGGTTGCGGTCTCGGCGCTGATTCTGGCGTCGTACGGCGCGCGGCCTGCCGTTGCGGCACTTTATGGCTTCGCGCATGGAATGGTTTTCTTCCCGATGTGCCTGCCGTGGATGGCGACGGTGATGCAGCAGTATGGCAATGTAAATCCACTCCTTTCCGTCGGGATACTTGGGCTTGTAGGCGTCGCGGGCGGGATTCTGGTCGCAATATTCTCGTGGGGCGTGGCGTTCGTTGGGCGAAAAGGCGCGGCTGCGGCTTGTTTTGCAGCACCATTTCTGTGGGTTGCGGTGGAATTTTTGCGGGGGCATCTGCCGATTTTCGCGTTTCCATGGAACCTGCTCGGCTACGCCGGGAGTGGCAGCCTGGCGTTTTTGCAAGTTACGACGATCACCGGGATCTGGGGATTGAGTTTGCTGATTGCTGCGTTCAACGCGTTGCTTGCTTACGCGATTCTTTCGGGCAGGCATCGCGCGTGGAAAGCCGCGATTGCTTCTGCGGCGGTACTGGTCCTGATTGGTATGGGCGGATCGTACTTCGTTCCGAAGAGTGAGCCGCATCACGTGGCGCATCTGGTGCAGACGAATTTTCCGCAATACGAGGAATATCCGCCCAATTGGGACGCGACTCACGTGAACGATCTCAATCAACTTGCGCAGATTGGCGTCGACGCGGCAAAACGCGATCCAGGCGTCATTATCTGGCCCGAGGCTCCCGCGCCGCTCAGCCTGCAGGATCCGTTTTTTGCGCAACGTGCCACTGCGATGGCGCAGGATGCGGGCGTTCCAGTGCTTTTGGGCGTCGAAGACTGGAAGAAGACGACGGCCGGTAAATGGTATGCGACGAACAGCGCTGTGTTACTTGCTGCGACTGGGCAGCGCATGTTCACATACGACAAGATCCATCTCGTGCCGTTTGGCGAATACGTGCCGCTGCGAAATCTGCTGACGTTTGCGGGGAAAATCATCGCGGATATTGGAGATTTCACTCCGGGGAAGTCGTACGTGGTTGGCGATTTGCCGGGCACCGGCTCGAGGAACGATAAATTTTCCACATTCATCTGTTTCGAAGCGATTTTCCCGGATGCTGTCCGGCGATTCACGGACGAAGGCGCCGATCTGCTAATTAATATTTCGAATGATGGCTGGTTCGGGCGGTCTGCTGCGCCCGCTCAACACGTGATGATGGCGCGCGTGCGAGCCGTCGAGAACCGGCGCTGGCTGCTGCGCGACACGAACAACGGATTTACGGTGGACGTCGATCCGTATGGGCGCATTGTGGCGCAGCTCGCGACGGACATTCGCGGCGAGCTGGACGCGCCGTATGATTTTCGGTCTGGCCGCACTCTTTACGTGATCTTCGGCGATTGGCTGCCGTGGCTGTGCGTGCTCGCGTCGCTTGCGTTTTTGGTTTGGCGAGTCGTAGCCGTGCCTGCGCGCCGCGCTCAATAGCCGTTCTTGAGTTAGGCGAGCTGTAGGTTGGCGTAGCGCTCGACTAGCTTTTTGGGGCCGTAATCCAGGAAGCTGACGGTGAGCTTGCGGTCGTCGCCTTCGCCTTCTACTTGAATGATCGTGCCTACGCCATATTTCGCGTGACGCACTCGCTTTCCGATCAGCGGGTCGGCCGAAGAACGCTGCGCGTGCGACTCTTGCCATTGTCGTGCACGAAGGGCAGCCGGTTTGCCGCCGTAGGATCGGCGCTCCGGTGAGCCGCGGCCATAGCCGCGATTGTAGACAGGAGCGGGAGCGCGATAGGCCGACGAAAACTCTGGATCATCTTCGTAGCGACGTGTTTCGCCCGGCTCGGAGAAGGACCCCGGAGCGGCCTCGATCATGTCGCCGGGAATTTCCGCGATGAAACGCGACGGCAAAGCCGAGCGAAGACGATCTTCGCCATAGCTGCGGCGATAAAGTGCGCGCGTGAGAACGAGCGAGCGGCGTGCCCGCGTCATGCCCACGTAAAACAGGCGGCGTTCTTCTTCGACGTCGCCGTCGTCATTGATCGAGCGGCTGTGCGGCAGAACACCTTCCTCCAGACCCGCCAGGTATACGGCATCAAACTCGAGCCCTTTTGCGCTATGCAGCGTCATCAGCGAGACGGGAGCCGCCTCTTCATAATCGTCGGCGCCCGCAACGAGTGCGGCATGGTCGAGAAGATCTTCGAGCGTCTGGCCCTGTTCAGTCGCCTCGGCCATCGCGTTTGAAAGTTCGCGAAGATTTTCCGAGCGTGAAGTGTGCTCGAGATTGTCCTGCTGCTCGACCCACGCGAGATAGCCGGTGCGGTCGAGGACCTTCTCGATCAGGTGCGCGGGCGAAAGGCCGGCGCACTCGTGCTGAAGCGATTCGATCATCTCGCGAAAATCGCTCAGGTTGCGCAGCACGCGGCGCGCGATGACGAGGTCGCCGGTCTTGATGATGTCCCAAAGCGACAGGCCAGTGTCGCGGGCGCGTTCCTCAAGTGCGGTAACGGTTGCGGCGCCGATGCCGCGCGGCGGCACGTTGAGCACGCGCAGCAAGGCGACATTGTCCTCGGGATGAAACAGCAAACGAATGTAAGCAAGGGCGTTGCGGACCTCGGCGCGTTCGTAAAAGCTGAAGCCGCCGACTACGCGATAGCGAATGCCGAGCTGTCGCAACATTTCTTCAAAAGCGCGGGATTGTGAGCCCGTGCGATAGAGAACGGCAACGTGTGCGTCAGGGTTTTCGCGAAAGTCTGAGGCGACTTGCGTGCAGACGAATTCGGCTTCGGTGGTCGCGTCTTGCGCCTCGAAGTAACGCAGCTTCGCTCCTTTGCCTGCTGCAGCGACGAGTTGCTTTCCGAGGCGATTCGTATTGTTGCCGACAACGGCCGCGGCCGCATCGAGAATCGTCTGCGTCGAGCGGTAGTTGTCTTCCAGGCGAATAACTTTTGCGCCGGGGAAATCTTGCGTGAAGCGCTTCAGATTGCCTGCCCGCGCGCCGCGCCAGCCGTAGATCGATTGGTCTTCGTCGCCGACGACGCAAATATTCTTTCGCGTACCCGTAAGCAGGCGTACCAGCTCTTCCTGCCAGCGATTCGTATCCTGAAACTCGTCGACCATGATGTATTGAAAGCGGCTGCTCCATGCGGCGCGAATATCGGCGCGTTCGCGCAAGACCTGCACGGAAAGCAGCAAAAGATCGTCGAAATCGACTGAACCTGCGCTGCGAAGCGCGCGGTTGTATTCGCGGAAAAGCTGAGCGACCTTTTTGCGTTCGTCATTGCGCGCAGACGATGCTTCGGCTTCCATGTCGTCCGGCGTGATGCCATGATTTTTCGCGTGGCTGATCTGCGTCTTCACGCTGCGAGGTGCATAGACTTCGGCCGGAAGATCGAGAACGAGGAGAGCGCGCTTGATCGCGGCGGTTTGGTCGTCGTCGTCGTAAATGGCGAAATCGCGTGGTAGCCCCGCGGCTGCGGCCTCGCGGCGAAGCAGCCGGGTGCAAAAAGAGTGAAAGGTAGAGACCCAAACGCCGGAAGCATCGTTGCCGTTGCTGCGCAGAAGGGAATTGATGCGCTCCTTCATCACGTCCGCGGCTTTGTTGGTAAATGTGACAGCGAGGATCGAATTGCCCGGCACACCCTGTTCAATTAGGTGCGCAACGCGATAGGTAATGACGCGCGTTTTTCCAGTGCCCGCACCCGCAAGGACTAGCAGCGGACCGTCCGTGGCAAGTACGGCTTCGCGCTGGCGTTCGTTAAGTTCGGCAAGAATCGGCATATGAGAAAAGTTCCGAAGGAAGTTTAGCTGACTGCGAACCATTCGGCAATTTTGATTCGAAGAACGAAAAACAGGCGAAATCGAAAATGGAAAGAGATTCGCAGTGGGGATATGCGAATCTGCTAAAATCGCGCGATTCGGGGAGGACGCTTGCAACAGGCAACGCAAGTGAAGCTGCCGGGGTGGTTGCAGAAAGTTATCTCGGTGCTCGGGCCGTGGGGACTCTTTGCCGTGTCGTTCCTGGATTCTTCGGTGCTTTCCTTTCCATTCGTCACCGACGGCATGGTGATTGACCTCTCGGTGAATCACCCGGCGCTTATGCCGCTCTATTCTTCGCTTGCGGTGGTTGGATCCTTGGCCGGCTGCATTTGGCTCTACTACCTGGCCAAGAAAGGCGGGGAAGCCTATTTTCTCAAGCACGCGGGCGTACACGCAGTGCGCACGAGACGCTGGGTGGACCGAAACGCCTTTGTGACGATGTTCATTGCTTCAATTCTGCCGCCTCCCCTGCCGCTTTTTAAGATTGTGGTTCTCGCCGAAGGCGTCTTCCAGGCGCGACTCATTACGTTTGTGCTCGGGTTGGTGCTCGGACGCGGTCTGAGGTTTTTCGGCGAAGGATTGCTCGCCATCCGCTACGGACCGGCTGTGCTGAACTTTCTAGAAGCGCACAAATTCGCTTTCGCGGGCGCCGGAGCGGCTTCCCTCGTGCTCCTCTGGGTGGCCAGCAAATTCTTCTTGCGCGAGGCTCACGAAGGCAAAGCGTAACTTTGTAGCTTGCCGTCCCACCCTACTCGTACCGTAGTGCGACCATTGGATCGACCTTCATTGCGCGCCGCGCAGGGATATAACTGGCGAAGAACGCGACGCATGTGAGGACGACGGCGACCGCAGCATACGTAACAAAATCCGAGGGCTGCACCTGGAACAGCAAAGCCCTCAAAAGGCGTGTCAATCCCAGAGCCGCGGCAATGCCTATACCGATTCCCATCCAAACCAGGATCATTCCCCGGCCCACCACGAGGCGCAGTACGTCCCTCCGCGTGGCTCCCAGCGCCATTCGAATACCGATTTCGTGGGTTCGCCGCGCAACATGGAAGCTGAGTGCGCCGTAAATCCCCACGGCAGTCAGGGCGAGCGCAAGCGCCGCAAACAGGGCCATTAACTGAGCATCAAAGTTCGGGCCGGCCACTGATATATCGACGAAATGTTGCATGGGGCCGAAAAGATCGATTCGTTGCTCGGGATTTATTTGAGTAACAACCGTGCGCAACGCCGCGGCGATGTTCACATTTTTCTGGGTGCGAATCACCCAGCTCGATGGCGGAATGGTGCTGTCCGCTGCGGCTTGCGAGAGCGGGATGTAAATCATCGGCGGTGCTGCAGCCTGCATCGAACGGCCTTTCACGTTCCCGACGACGCCGACGATTTCGCGGACATCCGCGGCAGGTGTATAGAGCTTGCCGCCGAGCATTCCTATAATTAAGTGATCGCCAACTGGGCTTGCGCCATTCCACCAGCGACGCGCGAGGTTTTCGCTGATTGCAACGGTGGGTTCTGAGCCCGCATTATCGGTATCGCTGAAGCTGCGCCCTTGCAGAATGGGAATGCTCATCGTGCGGAAATAGTCCTGGCTGATCGTACGAATCTCCATGCCGCCAATTCCTTGCTCAGGATGACCCTCGCGCTGCGTGGGCAGGTTGCTCCGGCCCACAAATGGCGGCACAGTTACAACCGCTGCGGACACAACTCCCGGTAGCGCCTGGATGCGCCGCAGAATTTCCTGCTGAGAATTCCAAACGGCTTCACGCGGGGCACCTTTCGGAGGGCGGAACAGTGTGGACATCATGAACACGTTTTGCGGATCAAAGCCGAGATTCTGCTGGCGCAGATGATAAAGGCTCTTAATCAGCAGTCCCGCGCCGATTAGTAGCGCCACTGAAAGCGCCACTTCGCCGACGACTAGCACTCCCCCCGTGAAATTGTGCGATACGCTCTCCGATCCTTTTGCGCTTTCCTTAAGCGACGAATTTAAGTCGAGCTTCGACGTTTGCCAAAACGAAGCAAGGCCGAACGCGATACTTGTGGCAACGGCGATAAAAAACGTGAAAGCGAGCACACGCGCATCCACCTTCATCGTCACACTGGACGGCAAATAGAACGGAATCGACCCAACCAAAATCGTCAGTCCCCAGGTTGCAGTCAAAAGACCGGCCGTACCGCCGATGAACGCGATCAGCAAGCCTTCCGTAAGGAATTGTTGTAGCAAGCGAAGTCTGCGCGCACCTAGTGCGAGGCGAATTGAAATTTCCTTCTGTCGTACGCTTGACCGCGCTAATAAAAGACTCGCCACGTTCGCGCAAGCGACGAGCAATAGCAGGCCAACAGCGCCAAACAGCATCAGCAGGCTGGGTTTAATGTCTCCGACGAGGAAGTCTTGATAGCCGATCAATTGCACGCCGCGATCGCCTTGCCTGACCGAGTCCTGCCGGTGGAATTGGTCATACACGACGTGCATATCCGCCTGTGCTGCGCGCAGATTCTCATTTTCCCTCAGGCGACCGAGAACCTCGGTGTTCATGCCTCTATCGCTGAGGGTATTGCCGAGATGAAGGGCCGTGAAAATATCCGGGGAGCCATCGACGAATCGAAAACCGCGCGGCAGTACGCCAACGATGGTATATCCATGATCGTCTATTTCAATCTGGCGGCCGAGAATATTCGAATCTGCATGAAACACAGCTCGCCAAATTGCTTCCGTCAAAATCGCTACGGGAGAACCCGTCGGCAGTGTTTCTTCTCGAACGAATTCGCGGCCCATGGCCGGATGTACACCGAGCGTACGAAAGAAGTCGTCCGTCACCTGATACGAAGACATCCATTGAACCGTGTTGCCTTGCTTGAGCTCGACGTCCGCTCCACCGCGGTCTGCTGCCACGTCCTCAAACGCATTGCTATGGTCGCGAAAGAATTGAAACTGCGGAACGGAAAGAGCGTCATTTGTCCCGCCATCCATACGCAATTCAAAGTGAACCAGGCGATTTGGCTGAGGATAGGGAAGCGGTCGGAGCAGCACGGAATTGACCACGGAAAACATGGTCGTATTGGCGCCGATGCCGAGCGCGAGCGTGATGGCGGCGAC
>JBOGMU010000121.1:0-15948 GCA_050746865.1 Candidatus Acidiferrales bacterium | reverse complement strand
GTTCGTGGTCGCGCTTCTCGCTGCCTACATCCCGGCGCGCCGCGCTATGCGTGTCGACCCCATCACCGCTATGAGGTGCGAATGAGCAGCTCGCGCTGTGCCACGAGTGATCGAAACTGCTTACTGTACTGCGCAAAACCGTCTAGCCGAATTGAAGGCGCCAAACACGCCATTTTTGGCATTTTATGATTTTTTAGCGCTGTTTTAAGGCGCCGGATGCGTCAATACCATTGACGCTCAGGCTGGCACTTATTTTTGCTCGCAAGACGAAGCAAGCTGGCCCATCCCGTTTTTCACGCTGCGAAATAGCTTTTCCGAAGCGCGAATTAGCACCGCGTGTTATCATCCCCGCCTTCATGTTGTGAAAACATAAGCCCTTAGCACCGGAGGAACCGGGATGGCGGAGCAAGCAACTTTCACTGAATCAGGCGGCATTCCCCTATCGATCAGGGCTCGCCTGAGCCTCATGATGTTTCTGAATTACGTAATTTGGGGCGCGTGGTACGTCACGATCGACACTTATCTCACGACCACGCTTCATTTTACGGGCACCCAAGCAGGCGCAGTCTTCGGCACCACGGCCTTGGCAAGCATGATCTCGCCCTTCTTTGTGGGCCTCATCGCCGATAGATTCTTTTCTTCAGAACGCGTTCTGGCCCTTCTCCATCTGATTGGCGCCGTCCTACTCTTCTACATTACTCGCGTCAGCTCGTTCTCCGCCGTCTACGCCCTGATGTTTGCCTATTGCCTGTGTTACTTCCCCACCATCGCGCTGACGAATTCCATCGCTCTCCAGCACATGTCCAACGCTGGACGCGACTTCCCGCTGATACGCGTCTTCGGCACCTTCGGGTGGATCGGTATCGGCATCACCATCAGCATTCTAGCTGTTGAAAAATCCGCGTCTCAGTTTCTGATAGCAGCGGCCGCTTCAATTGTCATGGCCCTCTTCAGCCTTACCCTTCCCCACACGCCGCCCACGGGCAAGGGTAAGGAGATTCGGATCCGCGACATCCTCGGGCTGGACGCGCTCGTCATGTTTAAGCGGCCGGCGTTTGCGGTCTTCGCGGCCGCCTCGGTTCTCGCGTGCATTCCCCTGACCTTCTATTTTTCGTTCACAAACGACTATTTGAACGAATTGCACTGGCAGAACGCGGCCGGCAAGATGGCGCTGGGTCAGGTGTCCGAAGTCGGGATGATGCTGCTAATGCCGTTTCTCCTCAGGCGTATGACCGTGCGCAGCATTCTCATTGTGGGAATGCTTGCATGGACCATCCGGTACACGCTGCTTGCTTACGGCAATGTGGGCCCTCTGGTTTGGATGTTTTACATCGCGATCCTCTTGCATGGCGTCTGCTTCGATTTCTTCTTCGTCACGGGACAGCTTTACACAGATCAGGAGGCGCCACCGCATTTGCGCAGTGCCGCACAGGGCATAATCACTTTCCTGACGTACGGAGTAGGAATGTTCATCGGCGCGGTAAGTTCGGGAGTGACAATCGACTACTTCTCGCACACCGTAGGAGGCGTGGTCACGAGGAATTGGGGCTCTTTCTGGCTAAGCTCGGCGGCGAGCGCGTTTGTCGTCCTGTTGCTGATCGCCATTTTCTTCCGCAGCCGCTCGCGCATTAAGGCCGGGTAATGAGCGCGTAGGTCATAACCACGAAGCGAGATTGGTGCCACGCGCGATGATGGTCGCGTCGCGCTCGGGGCCGGTGCTGATCATGCCGATTTCCACCTGTAGGGCATCGGAAATAAAATTGAGATAATCGCGCGCGGCCACCGGAAGATCTTTCACCTCACGCGCATGTGGAGTCGGGTGCTGCCAGCCCGGTAGCGTGTGATAGATCGGCTCAACTTCCGAGAGCACTTCGATTTCCGGGGGCATCTCTCTTATTGGCGAGCCTTTGTATTTGTAGCCTGTGCAGACCTTGATTTCCGACTGCGAATCGAAAACGTCAAGTTTCGTCACAACCAGCGAATCGATGCCGTTGAGCATTTTCGCGTAACGCAAGACCGGCAGATCGAGCCAGCCGCAGCGTCGCGGACGTCCGGTCACGGCGCCGAATTCGTTACCGCGCGCGCGAACAGCTTCCGCATCACCATAGAGCATCTCCGTCGGGAAAGGTCCGCTGCCGACGCGCGTTGTATAAGCCTTTGTCACGCCAACCACTCCGGTAATTCGCGTCGGTCCCACACCTAGACCCGTCGTTGCACCACCTGAAATCGCGTTCGATGAAGTGACGAACGGATAAGTGCCATGGTCGATGTCCAGCATAGTCCCCTGCGCGCCCTCAAAAAGCACACTTTCGCCCGCATCGAGCGCGCCGTTCAGCAACGCGGTCGTATCCGCGATGAGACTCCGAATATGGGCCGCAATCTGCATTGTCTGTTCGAAGAGGCCGGCAGTCTCGAGCTTATGCCCATAAGATGCGGCGCTGATTGCGTCCTTTTCCGCGATTACGCGATCGAGCTTTTCGCGAAAGCGACTGCCATCGAGGAGATCGCAGACGCGGATGCCTCGGCGCGCTGCTTTATCTTCGTATGCCGGACCGATGCCGCGCGATGTGGTACCGATAGCAGCAGCGCCACGCGCCGATTCGGCGGCACGATCCATTTCGCGGTGGTATGGGAAAATCACATGGGCACGTTTGCTGAGGAAGAGCCGTCCGCGCACATCGATGCCGCTTTTCTTCAGATTTTCTAGCTCGCCGACAAGTGCCGCCAGATCCACAACCGTACCGGGACCGATAATCGCCTTCTTTCCTGGCCGAAGAATCCCGCTCGGAATCAATTGAAGGATAAATTTATTGCCGTTGAAAATTACCGTGTGGCCGGCGTTGTGGCCTCCTGCGTAACGCGCCGTGTAGTCAAAGGAAGATGCCAAATAATCGACGACTTTGCCTTTACCCTCGTCACCCCACTGCGCGCCGACGATCGCTACCGCTTTCGTCCGAACCTTTTCAGCCACTCGAATCTCCGCTGGGCCACAGTAGGCCCGTACCGTCTCTCAGCCTGAAAATATACAGGAGGGTAGTTCGTCAAACGTCAAACGCAATCTTATGATGTGACCAGATTGAAGGCAAGCAATTCACACCATTGCAAGTGTTTGTCCATCTCTCCGAACTCAAGTGCAGTTGATAGAAATAGTAGCCCGAGCTACTGTCTTGCCCCGATAACGTCGGAAACGAGACGGGCGATACTTTCGGAAAGGCTCGTTTGGCCGTCGAGGTGAGGCTGCCAGTCTTTCACGAGGGCATCGTGAAATCCTTGCCAAGCCGGCTGCTGCCATAAACCGTTCCCTTTTGCGTACGGAATGTAGTCTGGGTGCAACTGATTTGTGAAGTAGCCGGTACTGAAATAGAGGATGGCATGGAGCAATTCGGGAGGCGCTTTCTTTCGGTGCACGGCGAAATCGGTGAGCAGTAAATTGCCCGCGTGTTCGACGAGCGCATGCGAGCCCTCGTGAAAGAGAGATTCTTCTGCCGTTAGCTTCTGATTAGTGGGATCCAAGCTGGAAATCACGATGCGTGTCGGAAGCAGGGATGTGAACGCGCCGGAATCGTTCGCGTAAGCAGCCACATCAACGCGTACAGGACTATCCGGCCAAGTGGTTTCGTATGCGGTCGCAATCTTTCCCGTAAGCGAATCCCCGTCGGAATCGACGAGTGGAACAACCGCGGCAATCCATGCACGATTGGCGCCGTCATGCGCCGTCCACCAATGAGCGCGGTATACCGGCGCCGCATTGTCGAGCACACGAACTAACCGTGGGTCCAGATGCGAAAGCCGCAGAGACGCTTGATCCTCGAAGTTCTCCAGCGTGTTCTTAATGATTCGCATTCGATCGCTCGCAACCAGATCGAGCCCGATTAAGTTCTGTTCGTAATAGGCAACAGCGGCATCCCAATTGGTCTTTTCATTGCCGCTCAGCGTAGCTGAGATGGTCGAGTCATTTGTGAACTCGGCTTCGCGCGCTGTATCGCGCCCCGCCTTTCGAGTGAGCGCCTCCTCCAAAAGGAAAAGGTGCATGTTGATCCAAAAACCGCTGTGAAATTTGAAATAGCGGTCTTCAGCAATAGCGGTTGACGAGCCTTGTCGGGCGCGCGTCTTTTTGGAGTTGCCGCCGGTCTCAGCACTTGCTGATTTTGTAAGGACTAGAAAGAATGACAAGGCAATGATAAATCCAAGACATCGCCTCGAATAGAATTGGTCGCTCCGCGAAAAACCGGACCCTTTTGAATTGCCGGAAACAAAAAATAGGTTCAAATGCTTGATCCTAAGCTCTTTATAAACGCATTTAACGAACCCGTCCTGCTGGCTATGCCGAGGCTTGCTTCGAACCTTCCCGAAGTAGCCTTTCGACTCGCTCCACATCGCCGGGAACGTCCACGCTGACTGCATCGTGGGCCGTCTCGACGACGCGAATGCGAAAGCCATTCTCGAGCCACCGAAGCTGCTCGAGCTGCTCGATTGGTTCGAGCTGACCGGGCGGGAGTGTAGCGTACTCGACAAGAGCATCGTGGCGAAAGGCGTAAAGACCGAGATGTTTCCAATGGGACACGGCGAGCCCCAAGTTTGTGTCGCGGACCCACGGAATCGGAGCGCGGGAGAAGTAGAGAGCATTACCGTCAAAATCGAGCACGACTTTGACGATATTGGGATCCATGATGTCGTTTGCCTCGGCAATTTCAATGCACGGGGTTGCAATCTGTACCGAGGGGTCCTCGATCATCGCGGAGACGACACTATCAATAGTTTCAGGTGCAATCAGCGGCTCATCGCCTTGAACATTGACATAGATATCGGCCGGAGTATGTGCAGAGACTTCTGCGATGCGGTCAGTACCAGAGTGATGATCCGAACGAGTCATGACGGCTTCGCCGCCGAACCCTTCTACAGCAGCGCGAATACGCTCGTCATCTGTGGCAACAACGACACGGTTAACTGTTTTCGCTTGTCGAACACGTTCAACGACGTGCTGAATCATTGGCTTTCCAGCAATGGGCGCAAGCGGTTTACCCGGGAAGCGCACGGATGCATAGCGCGCGGGAATTGCCGCCACGACTGTGGTCGAATTAGCCATATGTCGAAATCAGAGGTGATCTTAGCACGGCTATCCTCGTATCGTGCTCAACATACAGGGGCGTACGGACTCCGGCTTGTTGGTCGCTGCAAATTGTCCCAAGCGAAGTCCGAGAGCAGACGCTGAGTGTTCTTCCACAATCGATTGATGGCTTTGCCTGATCGTTTGCAATTTCCAGGTTTGAGACAAAAGAGCAGGGCTGGGTGGGGTAGAAAACAGGGAGTTCGTTAATGGTCGAAGACAGTCCCAAGTCCCACCAACAGCTTGATTTCGGCAGACCCGGTGGTATTATCAGCGCGGGGCAGTTTGGGGGAAAATTGATCGACCGATCAACCCCGAAGAGCTGTCGCAAACGCGACATGGCGGTGTGTGCTGCCAGCCTATTGTTGCTTGCCTTGTGCTGCTCCGTCCACGCCCAGCAAGCGCCCGCCGGTCCGTCGGTTCCGGCTTCTCCTCCTCAAGGCAACACGGCTAAAGGGCCCGTCCTAAAAGCTGAATCTGACCTGACGCTAGTGTATGTGACGGTCACTGAACCCACAGGACGTCTGGTTACGGGCTTAGAGCAAAGCAACTTCCGCGTGTACGAAGACGGCAAAGAGCAGGAAATCGTCAAGTTCGCCAGCGAAGATGTTCCCGTCTCAATCGGCGTGATTTTCGATATGAGTGGCAGCATGGGTGACAAACTCGACAAGTCAAAAAATGCCGCTGTGCAATTCCTCCTCACCGCGAATCCGCGTGACGAATTCTTCCTCGTTGACTTCAACGACCGCGCCCAGCTCGTGAGCCCGTTTACGGGCAGCGTGGATGACATTCAGAGTCGCCTCATGTATGTAGGCGCCCGCGGGATGACCGCCCTATATGACGGCGTGTACTTGGGTCTCAGTCAGATGAGAGGAGCACACAACAGAAGGAAAGCGTTGCTGATCATATCCGATGGAGGCGATAATCATAGTAGGTATGGGGAGAACGACGTCCGTAACTTTGTACAGGAGTCGGACGTCCAGATTTATGCTATTGGTCTTTATGAGGCCGATGGCGGCCCCACTCCAGAAGAGCGCAACGGTCCTTCGCTTCTGAACGAAATGACGCATTTAACCGGCGGGAGGACGTACACGGTACGTTCGCCTTCGGAATTGCCGGATATTGCAACGAAGATCAGCCAGACGTTGCGCAATCAATACGTGATCGGATACAGACCGAGCAGCGAAGCTCATGACGGCAAATGGCGCAAGATTAAGGTCACCGTTCGGCCACCCAAAGGTGTCCCTCCCCTTACTGTTTACGCCAAGACCGGGTACTATGCGCCCGGGCGCTAAAACTCGTCCGCTGCTTGTTTTTTCCACCGTCGTCATCGCGGCGCTGATCGTTTTGACCATCGTGCTCGCCGTATGGGGAAAGCCTCTTTCCGCGCAAGAAACGAATCCCGCGCAGGTTCCCGTCCCGACCATCGATATCCCTCCCCCTCCAGATAGCGCTTCCCAAAAAGGCAGCACAATCAAGTCGACCGTCGATATGGTAGTGCTGCACGTCAGCGTAATGGATGATCGCGGAGAAATGATCGATAACCTCGCCGGAAGGAACTTCCGGGTCTTCGAAGATAAAGTCGAGCAGAAGGTCTCATTGTTCACGCACGAAGATATTCCGCTGACGATGGGCCTGGTCATCGACAACAGCGGCAGCATGCGCGAGAAACGCGCGCAGGTGAACGCGGCGGCATTGACGTTCGTCAAGACGAGCAATCCGCAGGACGAAGCGTTTGTGGTGAATTTTAACGACGAATATTATTTGGACACGGACGGCGACTTTACGAATAACCAGCAGGACATGTCCGACGCGCTGGCACGCATCGATTCACGCGGCAGCACCGCGCTATATGACGCTGTCATCGGCTCGCTGAATCATTTGAAAATGGGGCATAAGGATCGGCGAGTATTGCTGCTCGTCACTGACGGTGAAGATACCGCCAGTCAGAGTTCATTTACGGACACGGTTCGCGACGCTGAAAAGTCCAATGCGACCATCTACGCAATTGGCGTCTTCAGCCAGGACGATCGTAAGAATGATAAGCACATGGTTCGCAATTCGAGCCGAGTCTTGAAGGAATTGGCCGACGCTACCGGCGGTGAAGCTTACTTCCCCGAAACACTCGACGAAGTGACGCCCCTATGCCAGCGCGTGGCCCGCGAGATCCGGGATCAATACACGATCGGCTACTATCCGAGCAACTCAGCGATGGATGGAACATTCCGCACCGTGAAAGTGGACGTCGCAGCCGCTGGCCACGGCAAAATTACAGCCCGCACACGCACGGGCTACTATGCGCAGACTGCTCCTGCAGCCGGCAATTGAGATTTACGACTCCAATCATTCGACTCACCTCGGCGGGCTTTCCTGCGTCTATTCATGCAATTAGGAAGCGTTGATCGCGGATTTGAAGCAAGCTACTAGACTCTGACGGATATCGCGACCCGATTCTGCCGGGAGAGTGCATGGGGACAGCCGTTTCCGAACGCAAAGCCGAAACGCGCAATTCGGTACGCAATGCGACAATCGTAATCCTCGTCGGAATGGTTGCTACAACGCTTTCGCAGACGCAGGTCCTCGCAAAGATTCCGATTCAAAATCTTTTGAAAAACGAGCTTCACATAGGCCGAACGGCCAACGCTGCGTTCTTTTTCTGGACTACCTTCCCTTGGTATTTGAAACCGATCGTCGGCGTGATTACGGACGCTTTTCCGCTCTTCGGTAGCCGGCGTCGCAGCTACATCCTAAGCAGCACAGCTCTGGCGACGTTGTCGTGGGCCGGGCTGTATTTCACACCACACGAGTACGGCAAGCTCATGTGGATGGCCATAGCGATAAATCTGTTCATGGTCATTATGAGCACCGTCGTCGGCGCATATTTGGTAGAGGTGGGCCAGGCGACCGCAGGCACTGGCCGTCTTACTGCTGCTAGGCAAATCGCCATGTACGGGTCGTATCTGCCCAGCGGTGCCCTGGGAGGGCTCCTCGCCAGCATTGCCTTCGGCTTCACAGCGGCAGCCTGCGGCGGCATCACGTTTCTGCTCGTGCCCGTGACGCTCCTTTTCCTCTATGAGCAAAGAAAAAAGGTAAACGCGAGCGCGCTATTGGCGAACGCCGGCAAGCAATTAAAGAATATTGCAACTGCTGGAACCATGTGGGCGGCAGCAGGATTCATGGCTCTCTTTTACATCGCACCGGGCCAACAGACAGCGGCATTTTACAGGCAGCAGGATTTCTTGCACATGAACACGCACGGCCAGGGAATGTTGCAGTTTACCCAAGGTCTCGGCGGTGTTCTCGCTGCAATCTTTTACGCTTATGCCTGCAAGCGCATCAACTTGCGCAACCTGCTTTTTATATGTCTTACAGGTGGGACACTCGGAGGACTGGCGTATCTCTTGTATTACTCCGTGCCCATGGCCTTTGTCGCGGAGGGAGGCTTCGGCTTCGGATTCGTCTTGGCAGAGTGCGCCCTTTGCGATTTGGCGGCGCGGGCAACACCCAAGGGTAACGAAGGCCTCGGATACTCTCTTATGATGAGCGTACGAAATTTTGCGCTTTATGGCACGGATATGTTCGGTGCCGCACTCATGGATAAATATCACTTCTCATTTAATTCGCTGGTTCTTTCGAACGCGGCAACAACTGCAATCACGATTCCGCTCGTCCTCCTACTTCCGCTAACGCTTATCATGAAAAAAGATGCAGAGGCCCCTGACGACAGTAGCGCACCCCGAACAGCGCCTCAGGAGTGACGATCTTGCTGGAGCCGCAATCCGAATCCGCTCAATTTTGCGGTGCGTCTGAACTTCCCTGAGTACCCCCTCCCACTTTCGGCGGCGCCGGCGGCTGTTTCGGCAAAGCCTCGGACTCCTCCTCATTGCGGGTCGCGCGGAAGGTGCTGCAACCACCCGTCATGCTTCCGGATACCTCTTTGCGGCGGGCGTCAAATGCCCCATCGACGCCTAACATTTCAGCTCCTGGAGGCACCGGCGGGTTCCAATTTAGCGGCTGGAGCTTGAACTTTCCGGTCGCGGGGTCGTAATTCCCTTTCAGATTGAACGAACCAGTCGCGGCGCCCATGTTGTCCGGCTGCGCAAACGTCAGCCTGCCCCTCGCCGAACCGTCGCCGCTCGCGACAATCGCCAGCTTCAGCTTGACGGCGCCAGCGGTGCATTGATAGCTGCCCTCATAGACGCCCGTCACTAGGCTGGCTGCCTGAGCTACGGCATTTTTGGGACATAGGCAAGCGAACATCACAGCCACAAGAATTGGCGCAATTCTCAAGATCCCGCCTTTGAGGAAAACTTCGGCTGGTGCACCCAAAGATTCTACAACGCTGGCCCAGCACCTAATTTGTCCTAATTTGCACATCCGCGTATAGTTATGTATTTAGGCGATGTCTACGAAACCCACTGAGCCCCCCCCTGACGCGGTTGTGTCACCCGACTCCGCTAGGGCGACGAATGTAGCTGCGAAAGTGCGGCCGATTTCGGCTGACGCCGATGAGATTCGCGTCCGGGCCGCCCGCGTTCACAACCTCAAAGAGATAGATGTCGTAGTCCCGCATAACGCGCTCAACGTGGTAACTGGCGTTTCCGGCTCGGGCAAATCCAGCCTCGCCTTCGATACGCTTTACGCTGAGGGTCAGCGCCGCTATATCGAATCCCTTTCAGCATACGCTCGCCAGTTCCTCGAGCGCATTGAAAAGCCTGATGTGGACGAAATTACGGGCATTGCCCCCGCCATCGCCATCCGTCAGAAGAATTCTACCCGCAATCCACGCTCAACCGTCGCCACAGCCACGGAGATCTACGATTATCTGCGGCTCCTTTACGCCCGTGTGGGCCGCACCTTCTGTCTGCGTTGTGGACATGAAGTTCGCAAGGACACCCTGGATGAAATAGCGGAACGTGTTTTGGCCTTACTCGACGGCCGACGCTTTTACGTGCTGTACGAATTAAGAATAGGCGCGGATCTCGCCCCCTCTACATCCGCTACGGCACGGCCTGCAGCAAAGCCAGGGCGAAAAGTGGTCCGTCCCGCATCCGACGCCATTCGCGACACCCTCGTCAGTTTGCAGAAGCGGGGGTTCAGCCGACTCTATCAGGGCAGCCGCGTATTTGAGTTTTCGACGCCGCAAGACTTGCTCGACGTCGATTTCGCCAAGCCTGTCTATGTTCTGGTTGACCGTCTCGCCCTTTCGCCCGAAATCCGTTCGCGTTTGATGGACTCGATCGAGATCTGTTACCGGGAAGGCCGCGGCGAGGCAACCCTAGAGTTCGTTTCAGATCCCGCAACGCCACAAGCGGCGGACCTAATGCCAGAGCGGATGGTCTTCAACGAGCGCTTCGACTGCAAAAACTGCGGCGCTCACTATGAGGAGCCAGAACCTAGGCTTTTTTCATTCAACAATCCTTACGGCGCATGCCCGCGCTGCCAGGGGTTTGGCAATACGGTTGATTTCGACATAGATCGCGTCGTGCCCGACAAGAGCAAGTCGCTCGCAGACGGCGCCATCGACCCGTGGTCGAAGCCTCGCTATCGTGCCCTTGCGCAAGAGATGAAGAAGTACGCCAAAGAGAAGGGCATTCCGCTGGATGTTCCCTTCTACGACCTCACGCCCGCGCAGCGCGATGCGATCATCGATGGCGACCCCAAAGAGGATTATCCGGGCGTGAAAGGTTTTTTCGCGTGGCTCGAACGCAAGAAATACAAGCTGCATGTTCGCGTTTTCCTAAGCCGCTATAGAGGATACGCGATCTGCCCTGATTGCAACGGAACGCGCCTGCGCGCCGAAGCCCGCGCCGTAAAGGTCGGCGGTCTGGCGATCACGGAAGTCTGCCAGATGACGGTGAAGGACGGGCGCCCCTTCTTTTGCGGTCTGAAGCTGACCGAAATGGAAGGGGCGATCGCAGAAAAACTCGTCGAGGAAATCCAGCAGCGCCTGCGTTTTCTCGATGAAGTCGGTCTCGATTACGTTACGCTCGACCGGCTCACGTCCACGCTTTCAGGTGGCGAGGCCCAGCGCATTCAACTCGCTACATCGCTCGGCTCGCATCTCGTCGGCGCTCTCTATGTGCTTGATGAGCCTTCCATAGGCCTGCATCCGCGCGATACGGATCGTCTGATCGCGATCCTCAAAGGCCTGCGCGATCTGGGCAATACGCTTGTCGTGGTTGAACACGATCCCGAAATGATGAAAGCCGCGGACCGCATTTACGACCTTGGTCCCGGCGCAGGAGAGCACGGTGGACGGCTGATTTTTTCGGGCACTTTCAAACAGATGCTGGAAGCGCCGCAATCGCTCACCGGCAGGTATTTGCGCGGTGAGCTGAGGATTCCGGTGCCGCAGCAGCGCCGCAAACCCAACGGCAAGTTCCTGAAAATTATCGGCGCGCGCAGCCATAACTTGAAATCCGTCGATGTCTCGATCCCGCTGAACATGCTGGTGTCTGTAACGGGTGTTTCGGGATCGGGTAAATCCACGCTGGTCTATGATGTAATTCACGAAGGCCTGCTGGCAAAACGCACCGGCCGCGCCTGGCAGCAGATTTGCGACCGAATCGATGGTGATGCGCTGATCGATGCGGTGGAAATGGTCGACCAATCCCCTATCGGCCGCACGCCGCGCTCGAATCCCGCAACGTACCTAAAGGCGTTTGATGCAATTCGGGACATCTTTGCGGCAACTCCAGACGCCAAAAAGCGCGGATTTACCGCTGGCCACTTCTCCTTCAATATTCCCGGAGGCCGTTGCGAAGCTTGCCAGGGTGATGGCACGGTTACGGTCGAAATGCGTTTTCTGGCGGACGTCGAACTCGTATGCGAGGAATGCCATGGTACTCGCTTCAAGCAGAGCGTGCTTGAAGTCCGTTATAAGGACAAGAATATTCATGACGTGCTGCAGATGACCGTTCGCGAGGCGCTCGCGTTCTTCGCGTCACATTCGAAAACGACTTCTCGGCTCCGTGTGCTCGATGAAGTCGGCCTTGGTTACTTGCGTCTGGGGCAGTCCGGCACCACGCTCTCGGGTGGCGAGGCGCAACGCCTAAAGTTGGCCGCGCATCTTACACGTCAGGAAACAGCCGGCATTCTGTATATTTTTGACGAACCGACCACTGGTCTGCACTTTGACGATATCCAGAAGCTGCTGGCGGCATTTCGCAAGTTGATCGAGGGAGGAGCATCTGTGATCATCATCGAGCACAATCTGGACGTGATCAAAGCCGCCGATTGGGTGATCGATATGGGTCCGGAGGGCGGCGATGCAGGTGGACGCGTAGTCGCAGCCGGCACGCCGGAGCAGATCGCGCGGAATTCGCAATCGCACACGGGAAAATATCTGGCTCGCGCTCTCGAAGAGAGCAACTTGCTTTCTCGCAATTGAGCAATAACGACGGGATGAGAATGATGCGCCGAGTTCCTCCCACAATCGGCTTTGTGGCACTCGCAGCCATCTTAGCGCTAGTGGCACAAGGCAGCCCCGCTAAGGCGCAAGCGCCCGAAAGCAATCAAGCAGAACGCACAAACACTCAAGATCAGAACAATTCGCTTTTGGCGAGAGCTCAAAGCGATATCGACAATCAGGATTACGAAGCTGCCGCTGAAAAATACCAGGAGTACCTTGCTAGCCATCCACAGGACGCGCAGATCCATTTTCAGCTCGGCTATTGCTACACGGCTCTTCAAAAGGCCGACATGGCGCGCACTGAATACCAAAAGTCGACAGAGTTGAACCCACAATTCGCACCAGCATTTCTAAATCTCGGCCTCACGGAATTGAGCGCTGATCCCAGTGCCGCAACTGAAGCCTTTCAGCATGCCAGCGACCTCATGCCCGGCCAGGAACGCCCCAAACTCCTGCTTGCCACAGCACTTGCGCATTCGGGAAAAACAGATGAGGCCATCGCTCAATATCGGGCAGCCGAAGAGATCAATGCCAATGATCCTGAGATTCATCGCGATTTCGGCGCAACGTTGCTGAATGCAAATCGCCTGACCGATGCGGAGAAGGAATTGCGCGCCGCCCTCGGATTGGATTTTCAAGACGAAGAGGCAAGCCTCATGCTCGGCCGTTGTTTGCTGGCCGAAAAGAAATACAACGATGCGACCGCTCAGATGGATCTTTATTTAGAGTCCAAGCCGGATGATGACAAGGCACGCTTTACGTTCGTGTCGGCACTGATCGACGCGGCAAAGTATGACGATGCTCTCGCCGAACTTAGTCGCGCAAGCCAGTCAACTCAGCAGTCTCTGCCCGCGCTGAAGCTGCGGTTTGATGCGCTCGCCGGCGACAAACGCTACGATGAGGCTCTCGCCACACTGTCCAGAGCGGCGGCTCTTGCGCCGCAGGAAGCGGATATTCCAACGAAGATGGCGCATCTGTATTTGGCGCGAAAAGACTATCGAGGTGCGGCGAAGGAATTTCTCGCTGCGCTAAAAATTGATCCGCAAAACAGCGCGGCGCTAGCCGGTCTTGCGAGCGCCGAGTATTCAGCTAACGACTACAGCGACGCTCTCCAGGCGATCGATTTGCTCTCCCAGCGTGAGCCGCTTTCCGCTCAGAGCCTTTTTGTTCGGGCGGACTGTTACGATAAACTGGGAAACAAATCGGAGGCGGCTGATGCCTACGACAAATTTTTAGCGGCGAATACGGATCGAAACAGCGATATGTATTTTGCGGCCTCCGAACGGAGCCGTGTTCTTCGCCGGGAATTGGGGAAGCGGTAGAAGAAGGGATCATGCACGGACACCTGAGGATCTTGGGCCCCTTGTTCATGGCAATGCTCCTTGCGTCGCCATGTGTGCTGAGAGCGCAAATGCATCAGTTGCTTCAGACCAAATTCGAGCAGGAAGATGATGTGGTCCGCCGAGCAAAGATGCTGACGAAGCTCAGCCGCGCGGATTTTCACGATATATCCGAGCAGGTCGCAGCGGGCGATAATACCGATGCGCTAAAAACTCTCGATGAGCTCGTCACGGACGCGCAGAGCTGCGCCACTGCGCTCGACGCGCGGCAGAAGAATCCTGAATCGCATTCAAACGGGTTCAAGCAGCTTCAGATTGCCATGCGCGAATCCCTGCGCCGCCTGGACGACTTGACCGTCGGCCTTACAAGCGACGAACAGCCCCCCTTTCTGACAATCCGAAAAAAAATCGATCAACTCAACAGGCACCTGATTCACGAACTCTTTCCGCATCAGGCGTTACCGCCTGAACCAACATCTACGGCGGATGATCCGCCACAAAATCCGCTGGAGGCACCGCAATGAAACTGCGGAACTGTCTGTTTCCAGCGTCGGGGTTTGCGGCGCTGCTTTTGTGCTTCCCGATTGTGGCCGCTCCGCTTCATGCCGCTGCCACAATGACGTCACGGGCGGCGAGTGCTCAAGGCGAGAAGGACTATCTCTCGCAAGAGGAAGCCGACAAAATTCGCGATGCGCAGGATCCGGGCGACCGAATCAAGCTTTATATGTCATTCGCTCAAGACCGCCTCGATAAATTCGAATATGAACTGAACCGGCCTCAACACGAGGCTCAGTACGACGACATTTTGAACAATCTGATGAACGGCTTTGTCGGCTGTATCGACGATGCCGCCGACCAGATCGATGCCGCCCAAGAGAAGCAAGTCGATATTCGCGCGGCCGTGAAGGACATGAAAGAAAAGGACACGGCCTTCCTCGCTAAACTCGAAAAATTCGATCAGGCGAGTGGACCCGATTTCGAGGCATATCGCTACACTCTTGAAGACGCCATCGAGGGCACCAAGGAAGCTATTAACGACGCGAGCGACGCGGAAAAAAGTTTGCCGCAAGGCCCCGTGCGGAGAAAACAGCAGTGAAAAAATCGCGCCGTGCGCAAGCGGTGGCCGGCGGAGCGCGAATTTTTCAGCGCCTGTATACGCGTCTCGGCTGTGACGGCCGGCCTCCGAATTTTATCGTCGAATATCATCCTTATACCGATCTGACCCACACGATTCGGCTGCGCGACGAGACGGCTCACGTTCGGCTGTCGGATGCCTTGCGCGATGCGCCCCAAACGGTCATCGAAGCGACAGCCGCGATTCTGCTCGGAAGACTCTATCGGCGACGGCCTCCGATGGCGTTGATCGAAGCGTATCGACAATTTTCTTACGCGCGAGCCACACGCTCACGTTTGCTCCGATTGCGCCGCAAGCGCGCGCGCCGCTCAGAACATCGCCCCGCCGGCGCGCATCACGATCTCGATCCGCTTTTCGCGGCGCTCAATTCGCAGTATTTCGATGGCGCTCTCGCCAAACCGCGCCTCGGCTGGAGCAAGCGCGTTTGGCGCACCCAGCTTGGATGTTTCGATCCCGCGCTCAAACAAATTCTCATCAACCGCCAGCTCGATCATCCCGGCGTACCGGAATGCGTCGTCGCCTACGTCCTCTATCACGAGATGCTCCACGTGAAGCATCCGATGAAATTTGCCCGCTGCCGCCGCGAATCCCACTCTCCCGAATTTCGCAAAGAGGAAAAGCGCTTCGCCGACTACGCCCCCGCCATGAGGTTCCTGAAACGCTTCCCCTGCTAACCGCTGCCAAACTTTTCTCTGCTTTCCCGCCGAGGCATTCGTTTGCGCTTTCGGGCATGCGTGGTATAGTCCCCGCACTCCCGGGTTTCTCCATTCGCCTTTTTTTCAGCGGCTTTGCAACTCGGATAAGGCAAGCCCATGATTAAAGCAAATCAATCCGGCCTCACTTCGACGCCGCGCCGCGAATTCCTCAGATTCTTAGCTGCAAGTCCTTACGTCGCGGCGTGCGGCGGAGTAGCAGCGTTCCTGCCTCACGAGGGTCTCGCTCAGAATAGACC
>JBOGMU010000120.1:0-10718 GCA_050746865.1 Candidatus Acidiferrales bacterium | reverse complement strand
AGTACAAACTGATCGACTTGTCGCCGTTCGAGATCCTCTTGAGTCATATTCGATCGGACGCAACAACAACGCACCATGATATTCATCGCGTCTGCGGCTTACAATCAGAGATCGAAACAATTTTCTATAATAAGCAGGATCCGCGCGGCCGGCGTTTCGAGCGCAGTTTTGGTTTTAGAAGTCAGCTAACGAGGAATGTAGTGATCGAGCAGAGGGAGAATCTGATACATGAAGGTGAGCGTTCGCGATTGGGTGGCGCTGTCGCTCGTGCCCGCCGGAATTTCGCTTACCACGCGAACGAGCGCCCCATCCGTTCGATTCATGCGAATCGCATCGGTAACCAGGAAAATCTTCGCCCAATACTCGCTCGGTGTTACGCGCCCGTGGGCTTGGTACCAATAAAGTACGAGTGCCCGCGCCAATCCCTTCGAAATGATGTAACGATTCACGAGGATCGATCCGCCGGCAGTCTTTACGGCCATACGCGTCGATTCGTCCGGCACCCAACCCGCGCCGGGAAGGCAATTCTTTGGCGAATGGATCGTGTCGCCCGTTCGCTGCGACGGAAAATATGCGATATAGAGATTCACCGGGGGTTCATTCGCAGGCCGCTGGTAATCGCGAAGCAGAAATTCGCCCGGGCCAAGCACCGCAAGCTCGTCAGATGATAAAGATAGCGGTGTTCCCGACCATTCGCTGACCTGCATCGGAAATGCCGAAAGCTCTTTATGCTCGGGCACAATTTCAGGGCGCTCATGCGCCTGCAAAAGAGCCGCTGTCGCCACGATCAGAATCAGAACGGGCAGCAATCGCTTCCATGTGATCGACGTCATGCGAGACTCCTACGTGATGCTCGCATTGGCCACGAAAGCATCTGGTGCAAAGCAATCAACGTGAATAGCGAAACGGCGAATATCAAGACGCCGGAAAACATGTGAAAGAACCCTTCGGCTTTGTCGGGGCTCCAGTATTGGCCGAGTAGTCCGCTGCCCATGATGCGCACACCGTTCGCAAATACCGCGATCGGAATAGCTGCAACCACGAGCAGCATGCGTCGCCAGGTTCGCGGTTCGCACAAATAACCATAAAAAGCCGCTAGTGTAATCAGAGAAACAAGCGACCTTATGCCACTGCATGCCTCCACCACGTCGAGATTCAGTGCGGGCAAGTGAATGATGTTTCCCTCCCGTAGCACCGGCACACCCAGCAATCCAAGCATTCCCGTGGCCAGCT
Source organism: Candidatus Acidiferrales bacterium (assembly GCA_050746865.1). Classification (GTDB taxonomy): domain Bacteria; phylum Acidobacteriota; class Terriglobia; order Acidiferrales; family UBA7541; genus Palsa-295. The sequence goes on along the minus strand of JBOGMU010000120.1, from coordinate 9,485 downwards.
TCGACGCCTCAAACTGCAACGGCAGCGCAATTTGATTAAAAATAATCGCAGGTAACGGAATCATCAGAAAAAGCACGGCCCAAGGAAACAGTGCCATGCGGAAAAACTTCCATCCTCGAAAATAGATCAGCAAGCCTGCCAATAAAAGCAATAACGATGTTCGTGACAAAAAGAGTTCGGCGCCAAAAATGCCCAGAATCAAGATTCCGAGGGCGCCGAAAATCACAAACAGCCCGGCATTGCTTGGCCGAACCGGCGCTTCTGCAAATCGCCGGCGCTCCCTCCAAACGACCCATGCGCAGAAGACTGGCACAAAAAAGCCGTGCGAATAGTTGGGATTGTCCACCCAAGATTCCGCAAGCTGGATCAGTATCCGGAAATACAAGCCTATGATGCATAGACCGAGCGCGCCATATTGCAGCAACGCAACGCGATCATACGAAGGACGGCTTCGCAGCAGTTCGGAAGCTGGATTCTCGAGTTCACGCGAGAAATGAGGGATGCGAGCTTCGAGAGCGAGATCAGAGGACGGCGACCCCTCTGAGCTTTGAGAGGCTGCATTTCCGGTGGTGAGGGCTGGGTTCACGCCAGATGACTCAGGTGTTGCGAACGCCTGGAAGCAAGCGCTTTCGTGTCAGGAAGAGTAAGCCGGTACCGAGCAGCATTAAGATCACCGTGCTTGGTTCGGGCGTGGCAGCTGTCGGAGAGGCAGTTGGCGGCTGAGATGTGGACGCGGAGCATCCGCACGAGCTCATACCTCCGGACGAGCCCATGCCCGATCCAGAATCGGTTGCAGGCGGGACCGCCGTAGACCCTTGACCATTTGAGACGCCTTGGTCGTTTGAGCCCCCATCATTTGAGCCCTGGTCATTGCTGTCGCCCTGATTACCGCTTGCGAACTCTGCCTTGTGTATCTTTCGTGTGATTCGGTGTGCGGCGTTGCGGTGACCTGTTTCGGGCACAAGATCAAACGACATCTCGCGATGCGCGGCCGCGCCGTGGGAGCAATTACCATTGCAAATAAAAGCCGGTTTGTAGGAATCTGCGCGGGCGCTGGGTACGCCGATCATTGCGAGTAGAAAGAGGGCCAGGCCAACCCACACTACTCTGTTCATCCAAAAGCCTCCTCTTCAAGTTAACTGCCAAAGCCGCTTCGAAGTTTGAAGCGATCACCACCAGAGGCAAATCGAGAGGACGTGGTATTTGCCGTTCAGGGAAAAACCTACAAGACTGTAGCCTGTGTGTTCGCGTTCGAGCTTTAAATATCAATGAAAGAGGCAAGATGTGTCGAAGTATCGCGAGGAGATGAGCTCGCGAAGCTGTAAACTCTTCGTACTATCGAGCGCGCAGCATCAGTCGCATGCGCTTCCAAAACATGAATCCCAACGCCAGGATGAACATTGCCCCCTCAATCGACGTGCATGCATTTGCATGATGAGACGTTTGCGCGCCATGAAAAAGAGCAACCGACACCAAGGAACATAAAAAGAATCGAGCCCGGTTCGGGCTTAGCAGCACTCGCGGGCGAAAATGTAAGTCTGCCGTTGCCCTCAATCGGGGATTCCTGCAGCCCCTCGCCTATATAAATCCTGGGTAGTTGCCTACTGTGGGCTGCAAGGTCGGCGACGGGAATGACACCCACGGGGCCGTATAGCCGTTCGGTATGTAATTACATCCCAATCAGAATTCGATTCATCAACCGTACAGGAAAAGTGCGTATATAGGTATCGGCGCTCGCATTAGGCGCACGGATCATGGCAAACAGCAGTAAAGCAGGAACTGCGCACCACAGTTTTTTCATCTTAAAGAACCCCTTTTGATGCCAACAGCTCAAGCTCCCGCGAGCCTACGCCCGTAGTTCACAAACTGTAAATCGAGAGCTGCTCGTATTTCCGGGCCAGTGAAAACCCGTCAGTGGCATCGCAAGATAAGCGCCGCCCTGTTCACTGGTTGAGACCTCTGCGTAGGGGCAGCTGAAAGGTTTTTTTCGATGCAGAATCCCGCCGTCTTGCCTAGCGCGCACAGTTCGTTAAATTCCCGAGCGCTAAAGGCTTGAGCGACACCATGCATACGCGTCAAGTTGTGCTGCTTGATAAAACATATGCGGGAGAAATGACAATACTTTGGATCAGCGATCGTCAGGAATAGCAAAATCTGTTAATAGCCGTCCCGGCCAAATTCTAATCGAGAAGCGTCGATTAGAAACGCGCCTAAGGCCTGTGCTCTCAACAAAAGCTGCCATTCTAATCGAGAAAAAACGGTGGTTTTTGGCAAGTGCTAGTCGAGCGAAAATTGAGACGGAGCGGCCAGGAAGGCGGACGCGAATAAAATACGCTTCGAGCCGAACTCGACGACTGCCGCGGCGGGAACCCTTCCCAAAGCTGCGGAGTCTAATAGAATGGTCTTATGTCCCCACTCCTAAAAAGAATCGCTGTCTTGATGGGTTGCTTGGCATTGAGCTGCGTGATTGCACTGCCGACTCCTGCGCAGAGTGGCCCGCAGGACATTTTGCCGCAGACGTTCGGACACTGGACGGCGACGAACCGTCAGACGTTTAAGCCAGGCCAACAGCCGGCTGCGAACAGCGCGGCCGTCACCCCCGGCAGTCAGGAACACGCTTCGGCCGCTGCGCGGGAATACGGGCTGGTAGCGGGCGAAACGGCGAGCTATTCGCATGGGACGCCTGCTAGCAGCGCCCTCACCGCGACGATCTATCAGATGAAGGATCCGAGCGGCGCTTATGGCGAATATTCGTATCTACGCACGCCGGATATGGCCACAGCCAATTTTACAAACCATTCAGCAACGAAGGCGAATCAGGCTCTCGTGCTTATCGGTAATTTGGTACTGCAAATCGATGGTGTTAATGCCCGTCGTGATGCGGCCGATATCAAGTCGCTTGTGTCAGCTATTGAGCCGAAGTCTGAAAATGGGCGATATCCCACGTTGCCAGAACACATGCCGGAGCAGGGCCGCGTAGCGCATTCGGATCACTATGTCCTCGGGCCTGCGACACTCGATCAGTTTTTCCCTGGCGGGATCGGCAACTCGCTGGGCTTTTCATATGGACCGGAGGTTGAGACGGCGCATTTCCGCCTGGATGGGCGCGATCTCAGTATGTTGATCGCGGACTTCCCTACCCCTCAGATCGCGCAGGCGCAACTCGATTCTCTTTCGAAACAATTCAATGTGAATAGCTCGCAACCCAACGCGAGTTCTCAGCCGCTTTTTGCGAGCCGCACTCAGACGATGCTCGCTCTCGTGGCGGGCGCGCAATCGAGCGATCAAGCCGGCAAACTGCTCGATCAAATTCAACCGGGTAGCGTGCTCACGTGGGACCAGCCGACCACCGCATTGAAAGAGCCGCCGTTTTCAGTGATGGTGGTCGGCGCGTTTGTCGGCACTGGCGTGATCTGTCTGCTTACGATGGTGGGAGCGCTAGCATTCAGCGGTTTCCGGCTCACGGTGAAGAGAATGTTCCCGAATACGATCTTTGACCGGAGCACGCAGATAGACATTCTGCAGATGGGGTTGGTCAGTAAGCCTATCAAAGCTGAGGACTTCTACACGTTTGACGGCAAGCGGATCGATACGAGCACGGTGGACAAAAACCTCCCGGATCGCACGGCACTACGCCTATTTAAATGAAAGCAAAAGAGTTATAGAGGCCTACGAGTGGGCCCAGAACTGCTTGACTTCCATTGGAACGCCCACTAGACTGCCGCTGAGGAAAGGGTTCTTGGCCATCCGCGCATTGGCTTGGGGCTTTCTCCCTTGAAGGCCCGCTGCGAGGCGGGCCTTCTGTTTTTTAACCCATATGCTTATGGCAGACCCAAACTGCCGTAAGCCCGCGGATACGTCACGATTCCCCACGGAAGGTTGAATCCGCCGATTTGGCCGATTTCTTTGTAAGAGTTCGGATCGACAATGTCGATCGCGTTTGATCGGCCGCATGCAAGAAGAATCTTCGAGTCATCGGGCGTGAAGGTGAAATGCCAGCAACGCTGGCCTATTGGTACCTCAGCAATCAGATTCAACGAGCCGGCGTCGAAAACTTGGAGCTTCCGCGCCGTCGCTGCGGCTACGAAAATGCGCTTCCCTGCACGATCAAACGATTCGCCGTAAGGTTTCGCGGCGGTCGGCACGGCCTTCAGCACATTGAAATTCAAATCCAACTTGGCCAGCGTTCCGGAAGCTTCCATCGTGACAGCATAAAAGTTATGCTGCGGGGAGATTTTGATGTCGCGGGGACGCAATCCATAAGACTTCAAATCAATGTCGCGAACGTGCGCACCGGTCGCCGCATCGAAAATGCCCAGATTGTTCTGCGCCTCGTTGCAAACAATGAGATATTTCCCGTCCGGCGAAAATTCCATTCCTTCGGTCTCCTGGCCTGCCGTGGAAACCGGTCCAGGCTTCCAGCTGCCTACCTCGACAGTCGCAATCTGCGCTGGCGGCTCATTTGCATCGTTATCATCGTCTGCAGCCCCGTTAGCTGGAGGTGGCCCGCCCGTTGAGCTCGGTTCAAACGTAGAATAAACGCGGGTGCCGGCCGGATTGAGTTTGATGAACTCCGGATTGTCGCCAGTATGCGTTCGAGCCACAAGCTTGAGCCGCGGCGTACTGAAGATAGCGATGTCGGCAGTATCTTTGTCTGCTGTGATGACATACTTCCCGTCGTAGGTCACACCGATTCCGCGAGGCGCGACGTCGTTGGGCTTTACGGAGCGGACGACTTTCATCGTCGCGAGATCGATCATGTCGATCTTGCCGTTTTCTTCCGTAACGTATGCCACATTAGTGGGCACACGATAATCCCTTTCATAGATCACAACACCTGCGATGGCGGCTGCTATGATGACCACTGCAACGACTATCTTCCCCATTTCGAACGCCTTTCTTCGCTGAGCGAGGATAGAGCATTGCGCAAGTCAGGCACGTGCGTCAACCCTTGCTCTCGAAGGACGCAGGATCTAAAAATCCGTTTCAAGACGCAAGGCGAAGCTTCGCGATGGACCGATCGCATTGCCTGAGAAGAGGCCGCCGAAATCGATGACATCGAGCTTGTTTGTCAAATTCTCTCCGTCAGCTTCGAAATGAATCTTGAATCGGTCGGTCTTGTAAACCTCGGCGCCCAATGAGGTACTGATCAGCGTCGTAGGATAGATGCGACCGCGTTCGAAATTGATGCGGTTGAGCACAGTTTGGCCATATTGTTCCAAAACCGTTTGTGGATCGCCGTCGAATTCAAACGGCAGGCCCGAATCGTACTGAATGCCCCCGGCGACCCAGAGGCGCGGTGTAAGTTGATAGCGCAACCGCCCACGTAAGAAATTTCTTTGATCCTGCGAATCGGGAAAATGGCCGGTGAACTGCGATTCTGCGGCGCCGGCATCGTCGCCGAGGAAGAGTCCGCCAGTCACCGGGAACCATACATTACCTACCTGGTACGAATAGCTCAGATATCCCGAGAAGCGCTTCCAGGGCTCGAGATCGAGCTTTGCTTCGGCACCGTAGGTGACTTGCTTATTGAACGAAATCGGAAAGCTGACGGCGGTATTTTGAATCTGATCGTCATCGGCCGCATTGTTTACGTAGCGGCGATAGTAATTTGCATCGAACCTGAGCTTTCCTGCAAAGGCTTTTGTCACGCCAGCTTCGTAGTAGTTTCCAAGAGAGGGCTCGACGGGTAGGCGCAGAAAATTCCCGGGATCGATCGAGTCGACCTGATTGGAGCTTGAGAGCAGCATGTTGCCCGACGACGGCGTTTGGAAGACGTGGTCGTACGAAAAATGGACCATAAGTCCTGCGGAGGGAAAGAAGCGTGCAATGGAAAGCCGTGGACTTAGCGCCATACGATTTACAAGCAACTGGTAGTGGTCCCAACGCAAGCCTGCGTTAATAGTCCAGTTATCCGCATGAAAGAGGTCTTGCAAAAATGCCGCCTGCTCCAGATCCGGTCGATTCCCGGCGAAAGAGAATGGTTCGCACGCAGAGTCGCTAGGAGAGTCACAGCCGAAATCGTCGGGATTCGTGACGAAATAGGCGGTGTCTTCGTTGAGGAAGGTGCTGTCTAGTTCAACTCCTGCTTTAATCTCATGATGGCCATGATCGATGGTTACTGTGCCGCGGAAATATCCTTCCCGAAACCAATTGTGCTGAGTTACGGAAATCGGAGTGGAGTTCGCGTTGGAGTAAAAATCGTTCGAATTGTCACGCACCATGCCGTGGACGTCAGCGACAATATGCGACGAAAAGATGTGCTGATACGAGATGATGCCCATTGTCTCGAAATTGTCGGCCGTCTGTAGTTGACCAGCCGTCTGCTGCACGTACTCGTTGGGAATCTGATAGCGGGACAGCTCGTGACGCACACTCATTGTGAGCCGGTCGTTGGGAGTGAAATCGCGTTCGTAATTCACTGAAAAATCGCCCGTGGTGCCGCGATTCGAATAGTTTTCTGGCACGACAGGGTTCAGATAGTGGGCTGTGGCGCTGCCATCGGCGCTGCCGCCCAATGTATTTTTCCCCCACACGTACTGTCCTTGAAAAAACGCGCCGGATGTATCGTAACTGCCGCCCGAAAGCATTGCCGAGCCGTGGAAACCAGGATTGGTATCACGCAGCGTATTGACTTCGACGACGCCGCCCATTTTGCGTCCATATTCGGCGGGGATGCCCGCCGTGTAGATGGACATCGATGCCACGTCTTCGGATTCGAGTTCAGGACCGAAACTCGGAGAGCGGTTATCCTGAAGAGGTATGCCGTCGATTACGAATTGAGTCTGATATTCGGACCCGCGAGGATGCAGCGCCGCATTGCCTTCAAACAGCCAGCCAGGCTGCGAATTGACGAGGTCCTGCAAAGAGCGGCCCGGGAGCGACGAAACGGCGTTCTGAATTGTAGAGGCGCCAAGCTGGCTCTCTGAACCTGCCTGCTCGGGGTCGATCAACGTCGAATTGCTTGTGACTTGAATTTGCGCGCTGACAGACGCCAATGTCAGCTGCAGTGCGACATCGGTCGGTAACTCAGAATTGATCTGGACTGTCTTTGAAAGCGGCGCGAATCCGGCGGCCTTCACTTGGATCTGGTACGTGCCAAATGGAAGGCGCTTCGCATCGAGAAAGCCGGTCGCGTCAGTGGTAAGCGTATTGTCGTACTGATTCGCCGCACTCTGGATGCGCGCCGAGGTCTCCACGGCGGCGCCGCTGGGGTCAGTAATCGTGATGCGCAATTCGCCGGTATTCGTTTGGCCTACCAGCGGAATTGCGCCTGCCGCGAAGAAAACAAATAGGCTAGCCCAAAGCAATGACAGCCATTTCAGCCTAGAAGCGCCCAGTGAACGCGAACTCCGCCAGGACGGAAGGCTCATTCTTCCCCCAATGATTGGACGGACAAATAACCGGTCTAGGATACTCACCCCATTTGCCGCATTTACAGTGATATGCATCACTCTTGATATTCCCGCAGCGACCGTTTTGTTCAGCAATTCTTTCGCTTTTTTCAGGATTTCCTGTTAAAAGTTTGAACGAAATCACCCCAGCGGGAATATCCAGATAGAACGGTATGTCCATACCTCCGGCAGACTCGCTCGATAGGCGCCTTTTTCCGTTAGCTGCTGCCCCGGCTGAGGCAAAGCCGTCGGAGGTTCAGTGCGAAGTCGTTCGCCTTTTTGACGAACTGCGTACGCCAAGCTTGCGGTACGTGCTCTCGCTTGGCCTGTCTGTTCACGACGGAGAAGAGGTGGTGCAGGAAGTCTTCTTGGCTCTTTTGCGGCACCTCAGGCTGGGGCGTTCTCGCGATAATCTTCGTGGTTGGGTCTTTCGTGTGGCTCACAATCTGGCGCTGAAACGTCGTCAGGCCATCCACCGTTCGCCGGAGGCCACTGAGGCCGATTGGGAATCGCTGCAACGCCACCCCGATCTCTCGAGCAATCCAGAACACGAGCTTTCGCAAAAGCAAAGATACAATCTGCTGCTGGCTGTGTTCCGCTCCCTGCCCGAGGAGGACCGGTGTTGCTTGCGGCTGCGTGCCGAAGGGCTGCGTTATCGAGAGATAGCCGCAGTGCTCGGCAAGTCGCTTGGATCGGTTTCCAACTCGCTCACAAGATCACTTGAGCGCATGTCTCGCGCGAACGAATGGTGATTCGATGAGAGAAAAATCATTTCACATTCCTGACGAAGACTTGGTGTTGGCTGCCGACAACGAGCTGCCCGCGCGCCGCGCTGTCGAGGTTCGGGCACATCTCGGCACCTGCTGGAATTGCCGCGCCCGCATGGCTGAGCTCGAGTCCACGATCGTCGATTTCGTTCACGCCAGCCGCGAATCGGACGTTGACATCCCCCGCATAGAGGGGCCGCGCGCACTCCTCAAGGCCCGGATGGCCCAACTCGAACCGACGTTGCCGACCGGACATCCAGTCCATAGGTACGTACCCAGACTTGCGTATGTTGCCGCCCTCATGCTGCTCGCGGTCGGCGGAGCATTGTTTTTGCGCCGACAAATTCATAAGTCTGCGGCGCCTGGCGATTCTTATGCACTGCTACTTCCGAATCCGAGCCTTACTCCCGGGGCCACTCAACCGATCGCTTTGTCCGCTATGTGTTCTTCCGACCATGACGAGGTGGTTCGTTACGTCCCTGCACGGGTCAGCGAAGCAGTCTTTCGCGAATATGGGATTTCAAACGCGCCCGCTTCCGAATATGAAGTGGACTACCTGATTACGCCCGGGCTCGGCGGTGCGGACGACATTCGCAACCTTTGGCCCGAGCCGCACAATGACGTATGGAACTCCTACGTGAAGGATCAACTCGAAGACCGTCTGCATAGCATGGTCTGTAGCGACCAGATGACTCTGGCGACAGCTCAACGGGAAATCGCTGCAAACTGGATTTCCGCATATAAGCACTATTTCCACACGAAAATACCTGTGAGCGATCGTGCAGTTGCCGGCCGCGGCAGAGGCGGTGTCTCAGGTGCCGACGATGACGCGTCAGTTCGGTACGCGGCAGAGTCTCCAGGGAACTTGTCCGGACAAATTCGTAATACAACCAGAAGAGCCCAGCCGCCTTCTATCATTTTTACAGGTGCACCCAAGAGCAGCGAGGTACGAAAGTGGGTTGCTACAGACGCCGCAGATTCTTCCTCCCAATCCTGTGCCTCATGCTTATCTGGGCGTCGCGAACGACAGCCCAGACAGAGCTAACGTTGATGCCGCTGCCAACCGAACAGGAAGCATTACCGGAACCGTATTGGATGCGACTGGCGCCGTCGTCTCGGGCGCTAACGTTCAACTCACGGAATCCGACGAGTCTGTAGTTTCAACAGCAGTCACGGATAAGAACGGCCAGTTTTCTTTCCTTCAAGTGCCGATTGGCGCTTTCCATCTCACCGTCACATCGCCGGGCTTCGTGACGTAGACGTCCGCAGGCACCCTTACCGCCGACGAAGCGCTCATAGTCCCACCTGTGATGCTTCCTCTCGC
>JBOGMU010000119.1:0-5766 GCA_050746865.1 Candidatus Acidiferrales bacterium | reverse complement strand
ATTTGTAGCTGTGCCAAGCCGTTGCGAAGCCCGATATTCACTCCGGAGAGATTCTGTTGTCGTACGGCCAGCGCCGTGTGCTGATTAAACAAGGCAAACGCCGCACCAGCGACAATAAGGAAAACGGCCATCGCGACCAACAATTCAACCAGCGAGAATCCGTTGCGCGCCGCAGCCGGCAGCCTTGTTCCCTTCATGTCGTCAATCTTGTGAATTCGCGTCTGATAGTTCATGGGCGCACCGTGCTCATCTGGAACGCCACCGGCTGATTGGCCGGCGGATTATTCAGGGTCACCACCACGGTGATGCGTCTTACGCCCGTGATCGTCGAAGAAGCGCCGTTCGTCGTAACCGATGGATCGGTCGTAATGAGCCATCGCCGAGTAAACGTGGAACCTCCAACAGGATCGGCAACCCCGCAGTTCGTGGGTGTATCGATGCAACCGCTGCTTGTATGAACGATAGTCGTCGTCGTCGTTACAGGCGGCGTGCCCGTCGTCTGCGTCTGGGTCTCGTAGTCCACGCCGGAGGCTTCGTTGACCGTAATCTGGTCACAGTAAATATCGCCGGCCGCACAGTTTTCTGGACCGGTCAGTGAGCCACCCGCGCAAATGTTCGGATCGCAAGTCGTATTTGTCGTACCACTGGACGGCCATTTGTTCAGACTGTCGAGCTTCTCGGACGCGAGCACGTTGGCCATACTCATGAACTTGGCGCGCGTCCCCGAGACGATGGTGCTGCTGATCATAAGCGCGACACCGAGCAGACCGATCGAAAGTATGACGATCGAGACCAACACCTCGATCAGCGAGAATCCTTTTCCCCTGCTTTTACTTAATGATTTTCGTTGTGACATTTCCCACACCTGACACCGTGACGTCCGTTTCGCGACCCTGATATGTAAGCGCAAGCGCCGGTATCGCTCCGCCGCCTGCGCCTGACACCGTTCCGTTTGCGTTGAAAGTGAATGTATAGGTTCCTGCAGTCCCGCCATTAATGGCGATGCCCGAATTCGGTAGCGGAACAGCCGAGTCAGACACAGCGGTAGACAAATTCTTGACCACGTACGTGTTCGCCGGCGCCGTAATCACCAGCGTATAAGCCTGGCTCGTCATGACCGCCCGGTACCGCGTGCGCGACACCGCGCCGGAGATTGCCGAAGCGGTTCCATTCATCCGCATGTTGCTCATCGCGCTGTTGTACATCGGCATAGCAATGGCCGTCAGGACCGCGGCTACCAACATAACGATCAGCAACTCGGGGATCGTAAAACCCCGTTGGCGGTAGCGCAGACCTTCGGCGCTTCTGCGCAATCTCTGCTGTTCCGAATCCGAACGCGACGCGATCATTCCGCCTCTTTCCTTCTACGTTCCCTCGAGTCACACGAGAACGAGCTTTGCAGCCCCACTCAGTCTTATCGTTCTGGTCCGACTCTGACTTCAATTCAACGCGATCGGCACCGTCGGCGCAATAGAACATCCGTACTGTTAACGTACAGGTCACAGAAGTACAGGAAGGGGTCTCATCCCATTGATAAAACACGGGATATGCGCAATAAGCTGGCAATCCGGACAGGCAAAAATTTCTTAAACGTTAGGCCTATTGCAGCATAGAAGCAGGCGTGAATTTCGGCTTACAAGCGGCACATGTAGCCGGTGGAGGCGATCCAAAGCTTCATACCTAGCCAAGGGGGGACCACCTTGACAGGCTCTTTACTGGACCGGGTTCTACATTAACCAAACGGATGAATTCTATTGGAATTTACCGCTTATGGAGTTCTTCCGAGATTGACATCGCATTTTTGGCAAGTCGAGCAACAATATAACTGCCTATGTTCAAATGACTTCGCGTGTGCCTAGCCACTGTGGCGCGGCCACTCTTGGTTGTGTAGGTTTGCTCTCGTAGCGGCGACCGTCTTGCCCTGAGCACGCGAAGGGTGCCCGCGAATTTTGCGGGCACTTCTCGGTCGGCAGCTTTTGATTTATTTTGGTTCGTATCGTGCGCCTTTCCCCTCCTGTGGCGGCCGACTCGCTTTTCAGTCGCGCCCCCCATCTTGCGGCGCTTTGTCGGGAATCTTCTCTTGTAATCCCCAATCAACAGTGAGACACTCGCCCCGTAATATTGGTATCCAATAGATGCTTTGCCTCAAACACAAGACATGCGTCGCGAGGGTGGCACAGTCACTCCTGGCTGTGTGTGCATTTCGCCTCTGTGGTGCCTGAATGAATAATTTCCGCGCGCTGCTCCAACGCCTTGCCGCGATGTTCCGTCGCGACCACCACGACGCCGATCTCGCCGCCGAACTCGAATCCCATCTCCAATTCCACACCGAAGACAATCTCCGCGCCGGCATGTCTACCGAAGAAGCCCGCCGACAGGCTCTCATTAAACTCGGCGGCCTCGACCAAACGAAAGAATCCGTCCGCGCCCGCCGCGGCCTCCTCTGGCTCGATTCCCTTTTCCAAGACACCCGCTTCGCCCTCCGGCTGATGCGGAAGAACCCGGCGTTCACAGGGGTCGCCGTCCTCACGCTGGCTTTAGGCATCGGCGCGAATACTGCGATCTTCACGCTGGTGCAGGACATTTTGCTTCGATCGCTGCCCGTCACAAATCCCTCGCAGCTTTACCGCATCGGAGATCGAACGGATTGCTGCTATTACAACAGCTTTCAAAATGCGGACGGAGACTTCGACCTTTTCTCGTACGACCTCTATAAACGTTTTAAGGAATCCACGCCTGAGTTTCAGCAGTTGGCAGCCGTTCAGGCGGGCGGAGGGTCGTATGACGTTCGGGCCGGAGCGGCGCCACCGAAGCGCCTCCGCGGCGAATATGTCTCGGGAAATTATTTTGCAACGCTTGGCGTGGGAGTGTTTGCAGGGCGGCCTCTCAGCGACGCCGACGACAAAGCGGGAGCTGTGCCCGCCATCGTATTAAGTTATCGGAGCTGGATAACGAACTTCGGGGGCGATCCGGGCATCGTCGGCGCGACGGTCGATGTCGAAACGCATCCCTTTACAGTGGCGGGCATCGCTCCGCCCGGATTTTTTGGTGATCGCGTGATTGCGGTTCCTCCCGATTTCTGGCTGCCGCTAGCGAGCGAGACCCTGATCGAGGGCGCCAACTCTTCGTTGTTGCAGCTTGACGAGGACTGGCTTTATGCGTTCGGGCGCGTTCGGCCGGATTCGAACTTGGCAGCTTTGCAGACGAAGCTTTCCGTCGTGTTGCGGGAATGGCTTGCGTCGCGACCGAAGTATACCGACCGCGGAGGTGCGGCTCAGATTCCGAAGCAGCATGTGATGCTTGCACCGGCTGGTGGAGGTATTCAGATTGTGCAGCAGCAGACCGGTGCGGCATTGCGCATGCTGATGGTGCTCTCGATCGTAATTTTGCTGATCGCCTGTGCAAATATCGCGAACCTCTTGCTTGCTCGTGGAGCTGCGCGACGCTCGGACGTTGCTGTGCGGGTTGCCCTGGGTGCGGCCCGTGCAAGGCTCATCCGGCAAACACTCACAGAAAGCGTGCTGCTCGCGCTTTTCGGCGGAGCCACAGGCTTAGGCCTGGCTTATCTCGTCTCGCGCATGTTGCTCGTGCTCGCTTTTCCGCAATCTCGCAACATGCCCGTCAGCGCCAGCCCTTCGATGCCTGTCTTGGCGTTTGCATTCCTGATTTCGCTGCTCACTGGCGTAATTTTCGGAGTGGTGCCGGCGTGGATTTCGTCACGTGCGCACCCGGCCGATGCCCTTCGAGGTGCCGGACGCGCGACCCACGATAGTTCGTCGGTGCCACAAAGGGTGCTGATCGTATTCCAGATGGCGATGTCACTGCTGCTTGTAGCAGGCGCGCTCATCACCGCCAGATCGCTTCGCAATCTGGAGCACGTGAACATAGGATTCGCCACAACCAATCGCTACGTCGCGCAAATCGATCCGAAGGGCGCGGGTTACACCGTGGATCGGCTTCCTGGACTTTATAGCCGGATCCAAGACACCTTTTCGGCGCAGCCGGGCATTGTGAATCTGAGCTTCGCGCGCTACGTTCCTCTCGGCGGGAATATGTGGGGAAGCTGTGTAATGCGTGAAGGGCATCCTCCGCCGCGTGCGGGCGAAGATTGTTTTTCGGTATGGAATCGCGTCAGCCCACAATTTCTGGACTCGATCGGCGTGCCGATTCTGCGCGGCCACGGCTTTACCGCGGCGGACGTAACGGGCGCGCAGCCCGTAGTGATTGTTAACCAGGCTTTCGTCCGCCACTTCTTCCGCAAGGATGAAGACCCGATTGGGCAGCGTTTCGGCGTGGAATCGCTGAAGTACGCGGGTACGTTCGAAATCGTCGGCGTATTCGCCGATTTCAAAATGGATACTCCGCGTGCGAACGTGCGTCCACTCTTTTTGCGGCCGCTCGCGCAGCAGTTCATGGGATTCACCGATCCAAATTCGCAGGCCGCGGAGGCGAGTTCGATGTTCGCCGATTGCATCATCCTCGATTTCGCCCGGCCGCAAGAAAGCGTCGAAGAGCTGATTCGCGCGAAGATCGCCCATATCGACCCGAACCTTACGGTATTCGGGTTTGCCGGCTACGACGCGGAAGTGGCGGCAAACTTTAATCAAGATCGGCTGATCGCGCGCCTCACCACAATGTTTGGCGTCCTCGCACTCCTCCTCGCATCCGTGGGACTTTACGGAGTCATGTCTTACAGCGTGGGAAATCGCACCAATGAAATCGGCATCCGCATGGCTCTGGGTGCGGAGCGTGGCGGCGTGGTGCGGATGATTTTGCGTGAGGCCCTCGTGCTCGTCGGCATCGGTATCTTTGTCGGAGTACTGGTCGCGCTTACGGTCGCGCGTCTGGCTGAGAGCAATTTAGCTGGACTGCTCTTCGGCGTTTCGGCTGCGAGCACAAACATCTTGGGCCTGTCATGCGGCGTTTTGGCTGCAAGCGCACTGTTGGCTGCCTATTTGCCCGCGCGCAGTGCCGCCCGCGTCGATCCAATGGTCTCCCTCCGCCACGAATGACGTGACAGCTGTCTGGCTGCCTTCGGCAGGAGTTTCTCCATCCGTGTCAAGCAATTGTGCGCTCTCGGCGGCGACCTTCAGTTGCGCCACGGCGAACCCGGCACCATCGTCGAAGTCACCATCCCCATCCAAACCGCCGCCCCGCTCCAAGCCTCCCAAGTCTCCATCGCCTAGTCGCGCCGTGTCTCAGCCGTGGGACACTCCTGGCTGTGGCATCTCGTCTCTATGGCGCCTCAATAAATAATTCCCGCGCTCTCTTCCAACGCATCTTTGCACGTCTGCTGCTTGTAGAGAATTTCGTAGTGTGATATAGATGCTCTCAACGCCGCGGCGCCATGCGTGATGGCTCCGTGGCGGCGGCAAGCCTTTCTGTAGAAATAAACAAATTTAAAAATTGTAGCGAACAGAACGTCCGACAATTCGCTTGTGGAGGAGCACTCCATGAAGAGAGTCGTAGTCCTGCTTGCAAGCCTGGTGTTTATGGCCGTATGCGCGGGTCAAGAACAGCAAGATCAAATAGGCCCGCCTCCGGACGGCACCACCCATACCGTCGTGACATAAAGAGAAATGAGCAAGGCCGATTCGACCGACTGTGGTTTCAATGACGTCAGCGCTCCTATTCAGGGCGTGTTTCGCCAGGAGTTGCGTGAGGACAAGCAATACAAAGATGGCAAGGTAGTTCGAACCTGGCGCGATACGGAAGAGGTCTTCCTGCGCTGCTACGAACCGTAAGACTCTGCAATGTACCTTCACG
>JBOGMU010000118.1:0-38495 GCA_050746865.1 Candidatus Acidiferrales bacterium | reverse complement strand
ATGGATCGCGAAACCGCCACCACGAGATGCGGGTCGGAGCAGAATCGCTCGAGATTATCAAGCAGAGCTTGAATGCCTGCGACGGTCAGATGCGTGGCGGCGGTCTTAACCTTTTCCGGTGGGCAGGCCGCGTTTTTTGCGAAGGCGTCCGCCACCCCCGGCTTCTCGGCGCAATTTGCTGCGCAGTAGTCAAATAGCCGCACATCGGCATCTGCCCGGCTCAAAGCGGCGAGCAACGAATCCAGCGGCTGCGATACCAGCGCGTTCAAAGCGCGCTCGGCAATTGAAACGTCGCCATCAGTCGCCAGAATGGCGAGGCATTCGGCGCGATCCTCGGGTGCCAGCGGCAGCGTTCCGGAGCAAAGCGCTGCCTTCTGCTCGGATCGCACGTGTCCGGTACGGAATGCTTCTCGCAATTCGGCGCTAATCGGAGCCTCCGGGAGATGACCGTGTACTTGGAATTGCCGGTTGATTTGGTGGAGATGTCTGGCGAACGGGTGGCGGTTCCTTTTGCGATTGGTTCGCCCGCGCTCGAGCAGCGGCGCGATAGTGATGGACCGTAAAAATGAGACCGAGAATAATCAGTATGAGGATGATGGCGCCGGCGATAACGGGTCGCAAATCGCGTGGCATTCCCTGCGTGCTGGACTCAATCGCGGCGGCAGACTGGTTCATGCCCTTCGTCTCCAGTGCGTATTCAGCCACCATGCTCTCCTCATCAAGGCCGAGGTACCGCGCCACCGAGCGAATAAACCCGCGATTGAACGCGCCACCGGGAAGACGATCCCATTGCTCATTTTCAAGCGCCTCTAAAAATCGCGGGCTGATGCGCGTAGCCGCAGCGACTTCCTCAATGGTCACGCCGCGCATTTCGCGCTCGCGTCTCAGACGATCGCCGAAGGGTGTGGAAGGCATCCAGGAGTTCTCAGACTGATAATCTTCGGGGGAGGTCTGAAAAAAAGCAAGGCTGATGCGAGGAGGCGTCGCAGTTTTCGCCGATGCGGCGGAACCCAAGACGAACCAAGGTCCAGCTCGGGCCCGGTCAGAGCAAGAGGGCCCGCCCAATCTCTCACAATTAAGCCTATTTTTACTTTAGCAATCGGCCAGGGAATCCTCATTGCGGCGGAGGAAAACCGCGCCATATAATGCGAGAGGTTTGGCGTCCCTAGGCGGGCGGCGCAACCTGTGAAAATCCCCTCCACCGAAACGATGCGGAACGTGACAGAAGAGAAATCATTTGAGGGCGTGGAACGACGTCGGCAAACAGGGACCGCCTTCCCTTTTCCCACTGGCGATGGCGCGGAAGTGACCGTTTTCCACGAATTAGGCAAGGCGCTAACCTCGTCACTGCAGCTCGATCAGGTCCTCCGAACCATCATGGAGAAGATCAACGAGGTGCTTCGTCCGGACACGTGGTCGCTGCTGCTGATGGATCAGGAAAAGCAGGAGCTCTATTTCGAGATCGCGACCGGCAAGGGCGCAGACAGGCTGAAGGACCTCCGTATCAAGGTGGGCCAGGGCTTGGCGGGTTGGGTCGCCGAGAGCGGCAAGGCCGTAGTCGTGCCTGATACGAGCCAGGATTCCCGCTTTTTCGCACAGGTCGATTCGCGCACAAAGATGGAGACCCGCTCGATCGTGGCCGTTCCCGTTCGATTCCGCGAACAGTGCCTGGGCGTGATCGAGCTTATCAATTGCGTTGGCCCGGAGGGTTTTTCGGCGCGCGACCTGGCATTACTTGAGGCCCTTGCCGATTACGCGGCGATTGCCATCGAAAATGCGCGTCACGTGCAACGAATCCACGAACTGACGATCACCGACGATTGCACGTCGCTTTACAACGCGCGGCACATGAATTTCATGCTCGACACGGAAATCTATCGTTCCCACCGCTACGCGTTCGAGTTTTCGCTGATATTCATCGATCTCGACCACTTCAAGCAGATCAACGACACGCATGGCCATCTGATGGGTTCGAAGCTGCTCGCAGAGATCGGCGCAGCAATCAAAGAAAATTGCCGCCTGATTGATCTTGCATTCCGCTATGGCGGCGACGAATTTGTGATCCTGCTGCCGCAAACTTCGAAAGAAAACGCAATGGGCGTGGCGCGCCGCATCCATAGGCTCATCCGGGAAACAAAGTGGCTCCGCGAGCCGGGTTTGAACGTCAACCTCACCGCAAGCGTCGGCGTTGCGTCGTATCCTACCGATTCGCGTACCAAAGCTGAACTATTGCATCTGGCTGACGATGCAATGTACTTGGTGAAAAATACGACGCGCGATTGTGTCGCTGTTGCCGGCGTGGGCCTGCTCGAAAAAGAGCAATAGCCCGGGAATTCGGGACCCTTCCTTACTGGCCCAACCTATGCCAGGCAGGATCTGACGTAGTCGTAGCACTTCTTCACTTCGTCCACCGAAGTTCCCGTTCCCGGATAGTCGCAATCGATGTTGGCGCGGGCCTGAGATTTCTTATCGCGCAGGAATTGCAGCACCTCCTTCATGTGTGAATCCCCCGTGCCGAAGGGAACGCTCACGCCCTGGAATTTGCAATCCTTCAGGTGCACGTCCAACAGGTGCTGATAATTATCTTTCACGAACTGCAGCGCGTCGTGTCCGGCGCGCGTGAAGTCGCCGATGTCCAAGTCCATCCGCAGCCACGGCGAAATCGTGGGGACTTGCATTAGCACGTCGGGATTTGACGATGCGACGGCGACGATCACCTTGTGTTTTGCGGCGAATGGCGCAACGCGCTTCACCATATCAATCGGCACGTTGGAGCTTAGCGTTTTCGCGCCAAGCGCCTTCGTGAATTCGAAGATGCGGTCGATTTGGGCATCCGTAATCGGCGGCGCCGAAGCGGCGGGCGGTGTCGCGGCAGGCACAGATGCGCCCGACGTTCCCGACGCCGGAGCTGCTGGCCCGCCATTCGGCCCGCGCCCTCGGGCGCCCCGGCCTCCTCCCGCGCCAAAACGTGGATTGTAGGTATAGATGGCGATGCCGGCTTGGTTGAATTTTTTTCGGATGTCCTTGAAATAGTCGAGCGAGACGGTATCGCGCCATTTAATGATGTCGGGTGCGTCGGCGGCAGTCGGTTCCACCTGCACCGAGAAGAGTTCGCATTCGGCGATGCCAACCTCTTGAATGGCGGAGACCAGTTCTGGATAGCGCAGGCCTCTCAGGCTATAGGTCTGGATGCCGATGTGAAGACGGTCTACAACGGAGTGGAGCTTCGCCGCCATGGCGGCGGACGCCAATCCGGCCAACCCGAACTGAACAAACTGCCGCCTGGAAACCGCGTTTGGGAAATTCATGCAGGATCTCCTCGCTTTGTGAGTCACGCGCGTCCATGAGAACGGGACGCAAGAGCGGTGGGAGCTTACCGCTTCGGCTCGCCATGGACAACCTGAAATAAACGGCGAGCGATCCGCAAACGGCTCGTCATTCCATCCCATCCGGGCAGCCCGTGAAAAGCCCACTTTCTTCTCGATTAGAATTTCAATCCGGCCTTTGTTTTCAAGGACATAGTCTGACTTCTAATCGACTCTTCTCGATTAGAGATGAGCCGGCAGGTTTGCCGGATCACACAGGATTTCCGAGCGGCGCTGGCCACTGGTCACCAACTCTAGTGTGGATTACTCCCCGCTCTGGTTCCACCCACCGATTGTCGCCCGCGAGGCACGCATGCGCTTTAACGGCTTGAATTATGTCGTTGCCGGAGAGTGCTTTCCAGCGCCGCGCTCGAAAATGCGGTCGAGGACGCTTGCCAGGTTTTCGCGGCGCCTTGAAACGAGGCCGACGGCTTTGAGATGGCGATTCAGAGCGCTGTCATCGATTTCATAGCGGCGGGCGATGTCTGCCGCTTTGAACCAGTCGCGGTAGTCTTGCTCGATATCGTCACGATCCGGTTGACGGCAGATGGTACATTTTCTTGCGTGGGCTCGATGTGCTCCTGAAGTTCTTTGTTTTCAGAGGGTATGGAAAGCTTTCCCCGCTGCGGCCGAAAAATCAGCTCGCCTTTTGTCCAATTTGCGCACCGATTTAACCTTAAAATCCAGCTTAAAGGACCGAAATGGCGCTTGTTTGCACTTTAATTGGGCTTAGATTGGAATGCGCTTCTAGATGCGATCTCTGCCTGCGGCCGGGCCTATGATGGCCTGGTTTACCGAGGATGCTGAAGAAGGGGTGAGTGAGATGAAGCATTTGCTTCTTGTCGTATCTCTTGTGTTTACGTGTACCAGTCTAAATGCCCAGACGGCTGAGTGGCAGCCTTCGGCGGGGCACAGTCAAATCGCAATATGGCCAGGTACACCGCCGGATGCCGGGGCGGTCGTACCGAAAGGGCGAGAAACGGTGGAAGTGTCGAAGGGCCTGATTGCCGGAAAGCCGGTGACAGGAGTGAGCAATGTGACGATACCCACAATGACGGTGTACTCGCCGAAAGGAAAGAATACAGGCGTTGCCATGGTGGTATTTCCAGGCGGCGGCTACACCGATCTGGCCATTGATCTGGAGGGGACGGAAGTCTGCGATTGGCTCACGTCGCGAGGGATGACATGCATTCTTTTGAAGTATCGCGTGCCTGATTCAGGACCCGCGTGGCATGACGACTGCAAGTGCAACATCCACCCGAAGGCGCCCACGGCGCTGGAGGATGCGCAACGGACAGTAGGCTTGGTCCGCTTTCACGCGGCGGAGTGGCATATCGATCCGCACAAAGTCGGCGTGGTCGGATTTTCAGCAGGCGGACACATGGTGGCGGACATCAGCACACATTTCGATAAGCGCGCTTATAAGCCTGTCGATGCGGCAGACAAGGAAAGCTGCCGTCCGGACTTTGCTTTGGCGATTTATCCCGGGCACCTGCGGGAAAACACGAAGAAAGATTTTGATCTGAATCCATTGGTTCCCGTGACACACGATACTCCCCCAACTTTTCTCGTGCAGGCAGAGGACGATCACGTGGATGGCGTAATCCAGTCATTGGTTTTTTACATTGCGCTGAAGAACGCGGGAGTTCCCGTCGAGATGCACTTGTACGCTCAGGGTGGTCACGCGTTCGGGCTGCGACGCTCGAAGTTTCCGATTACGGAGTGGCCCGAATTGGCAGAAAAATGGTTGGGTACGATCGGGATGCTTTCGCAGTAAGTGCCACGCAAATCATGACGCCCTGTTCCTGATACCACATGCCTGGCAAGCAAAGGCCTCAGGTCTGCCGCAAGAAACGCGGCAGACCTGAGCTACATTCTTCGCGAAATGTGGTGTGATTCCCTTATTTTGCGCTGGCTGTGTTACAAGGGAGGCGCTGTTGTGGGAGGTTACGAGCAATGCATTCCAGTTGGAGGCGCGTCATCTTGGCGATCTGTTTGTTTGTGGGCGGCGGCTTGATTATGGTCTCGGATGCTCAGTCTCCTGCGTCACCAGCAGAACGGTCAGCGGGAACTGTGACAGTTGATACGGCGCCCTCGCACATCCTGAACTCATTTGAGCCGGATAAGGCGATTGGCAGCTCAATCGACGTCCTCTCGCATGATGTGATCGATGAAATCTACACGCCAAGCATCATGAAGGAGATGCTCTCTGCCGGCTATGGGACCATTTCGTATCGCAATAATTCCGAATTGCGCGCACTTGCGTGGCATTGGAATCCGAATGGCACGTGGAGCGATCCGGCGCATGAAAGCGGCTATTTTACCGGCAGCACGGACCTGAAAGAGCCGATTCGCTACATACTTTCCTATTCGCTGCCGCATCACGGCACAACGGGTGGGCGCGGCGGCACTTCACCTCTGACGGACGGCGACTCGACGACGTATTGGAAAAGCAATCCGTATCTGACGAGCAAGTTCACGGGCGAGTCCGATTCGCTACATCCGCAATGGGTCGTCATCGACCTTAGGAAAGCCACGCCTATCGATGCGGTCCGCATCGCGTGGGGGAATCCGTATGCCGTGAACTATGAGGTAGGCTACTGGGTTCCTGTGAATGGGGCAACGCGCGACCAAGCGGATCCGCTCAGTCGTGATGCCAACGGCCAATGGGCCGCGTTCCCGGCCGGCGTAAAAACGAATGCGCAGGGCGGCACAGCGACACTCAAGCTTGCGGGCACGCCGATTCCCGCGCGCTACCTGCGCATTTCGATGACGCAGTCCTCGAATACATGCGACACACACGGCCCGGATGACGTGCGCAATTGCGTCGGGTACGCGATCGACGAAATTTCCGCTGGGACGCTCGATGCGAATGGCACCTTGGCGGACGTGATTCACAGCGCAGCAGAAGAGAGTCCTGGCACCGCAGGCAATACGGGTGCTGCCGCAATGACGGTCTCGTCGGTTGATCCGTGGCATTCCGCCCAAGATGAGATGGCGGGCGGCCGCGCTCAGCACACCGGCTTCGATCTTTTCTTCACAAGCGGCATCACGAAAGGTTTGCCGGCAATGATTCCGGTGACGATGCTTTATGGGACGCCAGACGGGGCTGCGGCGGAGATTGCTTACGTGGAGAAACGCGGATACCCGATCTCTTACGTCGAGATGGGTGAGGAACCGGACGGGCAGAAAATTCGGCCGGAAGATTACGCCGCGCTTTACATTCAGTGGGCGACGGCAATTCACAAGGTCGATTCGAAAGTGAAACTGGGAGGGCCCGTTTTCGAAGGAATCAACGAAGACATCAAGCTGTGGCCCGATGCGCAAGGCCGCACGTCATGGACCGAGCGCTTTATCGACTATATGCGCGAACACGGCCATTTGGCGGACGTCACGTTTTGGTCGACCGAGCATTATCCTCTTGAGCCGTGCGGCATTAAGTGGACCGATCTCTACAAAGAGCCGGAAATGATGGCGCATGTGATCCAGTCGTTTCACGAGAACGGCCTGCCGCCGAATATTCCGATCATTGTGGATGAGAGCAGCGTTTCGTGGCGATTGACCGGACCCATGAGCCAAATTTTCGGCGGCTTGTGGCTTGCGGATAACGCCGGTTCATTTTTCGCCGCGGGCGGCGCGGAATTTCATCACTCGCCGATTCAACCGCAGCTTGTTCAAACCACCTGCGACGGATCTGCCACATGGTCTAACTTTGTGCCCGATGCGCAACTGAACGTTAAGAGCTACACCGCATTCTACTTCGCGGCGCGGCTGATCAATTTGGAATGGATGAAACATGGCGCGGGTTTACACAAAATGTTCCCGTCCTCGGCGGACATCAAAGATGACGCCGGCATCTCCTTGGTCACGTCATATGCACTCCAGCGTCCGGACGGCGATTGGTCGATCCTGCTGGTGAATCGGGACGAGACAAATCCGCATCCTGTCCATGTGAATTTCGCGGAAGGCGGGAATAAAGGCCCTGTCCATTTCAGCGGAAACGTCACGATGGTGACCTTCGGCAGCAACCAATATGTTTGGCGCGAAGCCGGCGCCGCGAGTCATGCCGATCCCGATGGGCCGCCTGTAACGCAGCAAATCCCCGCGCGCGGCGATACCACATTCACGCTGCCGAAAGCATCGATCACCGTGCTGCGTGGGAAAGTTGAGGGAGCTCAGTAGAACCGATCGCGTCCGGGCGTGCAGTAAAGGACCCGCGGGCATTGAGAATTCAGCCGCTTCAGGTGTACGCTTTCGCCGTTGATTCAAGCGAGAACACCATTGCACCCTATTTCTTGGAGAAGCTTCGGCAGAGGTGCGGCGTCTTTCTTGCTGCATCAATTCATTGCCACGGCAGGATTGCTGATACTCGCCCATTTTGCCTCTGTCCCTCTGCTGGTCCGTAGTTGTGCTTGAGCAAGAGTCTAAGGTCGCTCTGAGGCTGCGACCCCAGTCGTTCCCGCATGTGAACGCGGTTACCCGACAAGCTTCCCGAGGCCCAGTACTCAAGAGCTCCGATTACCGACTTACCAGAAGTTACCCTGCAACCTGGCTGTCCTGAGGAATCGTAGCTTCGTATCTTTCGCTTTGCCTCTGGTGTATCATCTCGCAACTTCGTTCCTCTCCATGCTGAGAAAGGACCTACCATGCGCACCGCTGGATTGTTCGCGGGATTCGGAATCCTTTTTTTCCTCTTTTCGTTTTGCGTTCCGAACGCTTCGGGACAGGCATCCTCATCCGCCTCGTATTATTACTGCTACACCCAACCCATTAACGGGACGCAGTACTTAGCCGCTGTCGCTTGGAGCTCAACCACCGACCCTCGGACGGGGTTCGCCGATTTTCTCGTAAAAACTTACTCGCTCCAGAGAAACAGCTCTTTGGTCCCCATATGTAATTCCGAAATTTCGCTCGCTGAGGCCCAAGACATGATGAACAAGAACATCAATGCCCCGTACGCGCTCAGATCAGTCCATGCGAAGAAAGTGGACACTCACTGGAATCCTGCTTCCTCGCAGAGCGCCGCCCCCTCAGTGGCTGCTCCCGTGCCCGCTGCGGCTCCTCCGGCGAGCCCGCCTGCACCGAGAACTGCAGCCGCTCGAGCCTACACGGTCTGCGCCGCGAGTAGTCCATCTAAAGGCTCTGGTTATATCAGCGCTGTTTTCCCGGTGACGAAAACGGACAATGCAGCATGGACCAATGCCTTTACACAGTTCCTGCGACAGAAATACTCGATTACCGACGTGAATTTCCTCGGATGCGAGAGCACGACATTCGAGAAGGCTCAGTTAAGCGAGGCAAATAGAATCGCCGGTTGGCGGAACCGTATTGACGTTGTCGAGACGGGTTGGACGTACGGTCCCGCGACCAGCGCGCCCGCCTCGCGCCCCACAACTACGCCAATCTCCCAAGTGCCACCTCCAAAACCGGACGCGCCTGTAGCTCGGAATCCGAATAACCAGGCCTCCATGCCTCCCGTGCCGTCAAATTCATCCCCTGCAGCGCAGCCTGCTGGCGCAGCCGCAGCTGTTAGCGGACCGCCGAGCACCTACGGTGTCTGCTACGCGAATGCCGGGCAGGCCGCCTATTTCAGTGCTCCGTTCAAAGTCACAGACGGGAACTACTCCCAGTGGGACCAGGCGTTCGGAGGATTTCTCCAAAAGAAGTATCAATACGCGGGGTCCGTTGGCTGCAGCAGGGCGGGCTCGCTGGCGGATGCGCAGAGCTACCTCAAGAAGTTGATGGATGCATTTCGTCCCACCGAAAAGGTTATCGACACCGGCTGGACGTTCCAGTAAAAGGCGCGAGCCGTCGCACCGCACATAGAAATAGTCCGTGACGAAATGGCGGCTAACTTCCTAAGTCCTGATAAACGCCTTCGGTTCAGACGGTCGATGCAACACCCTTCTAATCATTTGATCTGACAACACGTTCAAGGGGCTAGTCCTTTGAAGTTTGCAGTTCGCTTTTGCCTAAACAGGACGCCTTTTCTTTGCATTTGTGCTTACGGACGTTCTTACCGCTTGGAATTCCTGGACTTGGGACATCGTCCAAGTGTTGCGACGACCTATTGAGACCGCCGGGCTACCCGGACAAATACAGTTCTAGTACTTTGAATCATTCGGGGAGTGTGCCCCCGGTCGCAAGTGTCGTTCAGCGTACTTCCCCGAGAGTTCTCCCTTCATCGCGACCAAATCAGAAGGGTGTATCACTTTTCCCCTCCCTGTAACCATACCCGTGGTGATGTTGTCGGGATAGGTGATAGAGAGCCGCGAAACTGCACTACCCCCACCCCGACTGTTTGCTGCCGCCGAGCGGGGACATGTCGCGATACCCATTTTCCTGGGTTTGCCGAGAATCGAGCCGAGCGCGCGATTCTCGGCGCGACGAATGGGAAACGAAAATCCGGCCCGCGCTGCAGAAGGTTTCGCTGAACGAGCTTGCCAAGCGAACCGGAATTTCGCGTAGAGCCATCGTCAGTCTGCGTATGGGACACAGCCGCCCACACCCACGCAATCGAGACGCGCTTGTTGCCGTACTGCGAGAGCTAAAACTGATTTGATTGCATTCGCCATACGCAAAGCGCCGCTCGCGTTTTTTCAGCGCCACTTGGTACTAGCCCAGTACATGTACGGGTAGAGGACTTCGCAGGAGTTACCCGTTCGTTTGCTTCCGTTTTTAACGGGCCGCATCATGCGGGTGTATGATCACTTGCCACTATGCCCTCTATAGTTGTCTCGCACTCTGATAGTTCGCGGAACAATCGGTCCCACAAGAAACGGATGAACTGGAAGGTCGCGCCTGTTCTGATGTTGTTTCACATTGGCGCGGTAGTGGCGCTCTTCTTTTTCACGTGGAAGGCGCTGTTCGCCGCGATCTTTTTATACTGGGTGACAGGAGGCTTGGGCCTGGGCATCTGTTATCACCGTTTGCTTACTCATCGGTCTTACGCGACATCTAGATGGTTTGAGTATTTTCTTACCATCTGTGGGGTGACCGCCTTGGAAGGCGGTCCGCTCCTGTGGGTCGCCATTCATCGAAAGCATCACCAATTCGCGGATAAGGAAGGTGATCCGCACTCTCCGCGCGATGGGAAGTGGTGGGCGCATGCCGGTTGGGTGTTAGCCGGTGATTCGTTGCGCCAGAACGTTGCAACGCTGAAACGCTACGTTCCCGATCTCGCTGAAGACAACGTTCACGTCTGGCTCACGAAGTACCATCTGCTGCCGACGGCTATTCTTGGAGTAGCGCTGTTCGCCCTCGGAGGATTCCGCCTGGTACTGTGGGGCGTTTGTTTTCGCACCGTCGTCGGGCTTCACGCGACGTGGATCGTCAATTCGGCTGGGCACATTTGGGGCTCGCGCCGCTTTAAGACCCGAGATGCGTCAACCAATAACTGGTGGGTGGCGCTGATAAGTTTCGGGGACGGGTGGCATAACAACCATCACGCCTACCCGGTTTCTGCCCGCCACGGGCTCAAGTGGTACGAAATTGATTTCAACTGGTACACCATTTGGATTTTCGAGCAGTTCGGACTTGTGTCCCACGTCCGTCGCATCAGTCTGCCGCCCGGTTCATACGCGAAACACAGCTAAGTTCGCCCTGTACATACCTGCTTACCTAGCGAGAATCAACTGGGAGCTTTGCTGCGGGTATGTCTCGACCCTTCTTCGATTACCAGTCAACTCCTGATTAAACGCGCTAATCGTCCACTTACCGTACTAGTCCACCAAATGGACGAGAAGAGGACTACTCGGGACTTTGGTGGACAATTGGCATGTTGGTCGCGAGGGCTGAGTTCGCGACAGAACGCTAGGATATGCGAGGAACGCGCATCACGAAGCGCTTGCGCATCAAGAAAATTAGCACAGCCCCAAGAAGCATCAGAATTATAGGGACTGGCTCAGGGGCGGCGGCATTGGCAGGAGAAAACATTAACGAGCCTCCTTCGTCCACACCGTAGCGCGCTTTGAATGTATTTTCCACAGTTAACCCCTTCGTCTCATCGGTGATTCCGAACGTGTTTACTAAAAAACCGTCGTCGCCATAATCGGTGCTATAACCGACGAACAAAGTTGTGAAGAACCATTGATATGCGTCAGCCGGAGTGTCTGATGCAGACAGCGTCAGGGTCTGCATGAAAGGTGGCACTGGCGACGGGAAACCCGCAGTTATGTAAATGACCGTTGGCGTAGACGTCGAAAAAACGACGCTCGGAGCGGTGGGTGTTCCATAGCAAGGAGTACCCGCACCCGTACACGTGAAAACCGGCAAATATGAATCCGCACGGGCATTGGGTGCGCCGATCATGGCAAATAGCAATAGAGCAGGAACTACGCACAACAGCTTTTTCATTTGAACCCTCGATAGAACGCAAACTCTCGCGAGCGTACGAGAGGATTGCCAAACTTGTAAATCCTCGGAAATCCGTAATTACATATCAGGACAGGACCTTCAGTGGGCGTTTGCTGCCAAACTCCCGAGAAACGGCGTACTCGTCCATATACCGGCCCAGTACTCCAAGTTTTCGATTGTGAAACGCGGGTTGCGGCGTCCGTCGCCGTTGCGGTTTCGCGCGGCGATGCGGCGCACGGTGTGGGTAGTGGGTGGGGGTAGTGCAGTTTCGCGGCTCTCTATCACCTATCCCGTGGTGATGTTGTCCGCAGGTGTGGCGTCACCTATACTCGCCGAGAGATATGGTTCGCCGAAACGGCGCTTTCGCGCATCTAAGTAACGAAGGGAAACCCGATTGAGAAATCAGGAAGCGGCGCGGTATGCCCGGTGGGCTGCGATGTCTGCGGGGGCGATTGCGCTCGTCGTGGCCGGATTTTATGGCGAACGCGCACTGCGCGGCTACATCGCGCGGCGGCACGGGCCTGAGCTGGTGCTGGAAACGGTGCACCAGCAGTTCGGAGGCGTTTCGTATTCTTTCAGCAATCAGGACGGCACGACGTTCACGATTCGCGCCTCGCATGCTACGCAATTTAAGGAAGGCGATAAGGCGCTGCTGCAAGACGTGTGGGTGACGATCTACGGAAAAAAAGGCAATCGCAACGACAATATTCACACGCGCGAATGCAGTTATCAGCCCGACGCAGGCAATGTGCAGTGCACGGGCGACGTGGAAATCGATATGCAGGGCGCGATAAGCGAAAACGGCGGCGCGGACGAACAGCCAACCGCCGGCGAGCCCTCCACAATGGCGACGGGCGGGCCGGTGCACGTAACGACGAGCAACGTGACGTTCAACAGAGAAACAGGCGAAGCGTCGACTTCAGCTCCTGTGAACCTGAAGTTTGCCGGCGGCGTAGGCCGCGGTGTAGGGCTGCAATACAATTCGAAAAAAGCAATGCTGCGGCTGCAGCGCGACGTTTCGTTTTCGATGGCCGCTTCGCAGAAAACGGGCGGGCTGCCGGTGAATGCGACTGCTGCCAATCTCGAATTTCATCGCGACGACCGCGCGATTGCGCTCGGCGGTCCGGTCGTGATGCGTCAAGGCGATCGGCAACTTACGGCTGATCACGTCTCGATTGCGCTCGACAAGCAATACCACGCACAGGACATTTCGGCTGAGGGTAATCCCGTTATAAGCGGGAACGACAATGGCGCAGCATTCACTGTTTCCGCGCAGAAATTCGAAGGCGCGCTCGATGCGAACGGCGCCATCCAGCAAGTTACGGCGGATGGAAGCGTGAACGGCACGCGCAAAGCCACCGTCGCCGAAGATCATTTCTCGGCTGAGCGTGTTGAGTTCGCCATGGTTCCAGGGCGGAATCTCATACAGCAGATGACAGCGAGCGGAGGCGTTTCGGCGCAGACTACGGCGAGCGGAAACGTGCGGAGCCTGAAAACAAGTGCGTTGCAGATTCATTTTGCCGTGCCGATCACGGCCGTGGGATGTAAAGCCGGGCCCTCAGGGGCTAAAGCCCAAATTCAGGGACAATCTCTTATGTCGGAGCTAAAGCTCCGACCCCCTGAAAACCAAACTCCAAAGCTGTGGTCCCCGGAGCACCGGGCTGAAAAGCTCCCGACGCTTGAAGGCCGAACTATTTCGTCAGATTGTGCATCCGGAAATCCGGCGATTCGCATGAATAAACAACTGATCGAGAGCGCGGAAACGCTCGGGCCAGCTACGCTCGAATCGAAAGCCCCGAACCAGACCTTGAACTTGAAAGCCGCGAAATTTGCCGCTCAATTTGGGGCCGACGGGAAGCTGCACGGACTGCTGGGCCACTCAGGCGTCGAAATCACTCGCACACCTGCTGGCGGCGAGCCGCAATCGAGCACGGCCAAAGAGCTGGCTGCGACATTCGGCCCAGACGGCGATTGGGCTACCGTCGAAGAAAGCGGCGGCGTGCGGCTCACGCAGGACGGCAAAGTTGCGACGGCAGCCCGCGCGCAGGTGTCGCAGGTGACGAATACAATCACGCTCGAGGGATTACCCGTTTTCAGCGACGGGCTGAGCCGCACTTCGGCTGGCACGGTCACGATTAACCAGAAAACGGGCGAAATTCGGGCCAGCGGCGGCGTTATATCGACCGAAATGGCGCAATCAGGCGCTAATCAGCGAAAATCATCCACAAACGCAGCGACTACGACCGGCATGAGCAATATCGCCCTGGGCGAAGGCGACGCCCATATTTCAGGCGACGCGCTAGCGGGCTCGATCAACGCAGGCGACGTCACCTTCCGCGGCCACGCGCGCCTTTGGCAAGGGCAAGCCGTCTTGCAGGCGGACCAGATATCGGTGTCGCAAAAAGACGGAAAGCTTGAGGCGACGGGCAACGTCGTGGCCGTATTCCCGCAATCGCCCGGTGACCGGATGCAGTTGCCGATCCCGTCAGGCGCAAAACTGAACACGGCGGCAAATGCAACTGCGAAGCAGACGGTGTGGCAAATCCGCGCGCAAAAGCTTACGTTTTCAAATGAAGAAGGCGCGGCGCACCTGATTGGCGATGTAACGGCCAGCTCGGATCAAGGCTCGCTACATTCGGCGACGATGGACGTGTATCTGGCTCCGCTCGGAGCGAGCCAAAAGTCCGCCGTTAACAATTCGGCGTTTGGCGGCCGCGGAGTACAGCGCGCAGTGGCACAGGGCGGCGTGATCGTGAGCCAAAACGGCTTTCGCGGATATGCTCAGGAAGCCCAATACGATGCTGCGCGGGGAAAGTTCGTATTTACAGGCGGTCAGCCAAGGATTACAGACGGAAACGGCAATACAACTACGGGCCATTCGTTGACCTTCGATGTAGCGAGTGATACGATTTCGGTGGATTCCGAAGAAGGTTCGCGCACGCTGACCAGGCACCGGGTTGAGAAATGAACCTGCATGGAAAAGCTTCAGGCTTCCGATCTCAAGAAAGCGTACCGGGGCCGCAGAGTTGTTGACAACGTCAGCCTAGAGATTCGCCAGGGCGAAGTGGTTGGTCTGCTCGGGCCGAACGGCGCAGGAAAGACTACGACGTTCAATATACTGGTCGG
Source organism: Candidatus Acidiferrales bacterium (assembly GCA_050746865.1). Taxonomy (GTDB): domain Bacteria; phylum Acidobacteriota; class Terriglobia; order Acidiferrales; family UBA7541; genus Palsa-295. The sequence continues at coordinate 23,649 of JBOGMU010000118.1, read as the reverse complement.
GCTCGTTCGGCCGGATTACGGCCGCGTACAGCTGGATGACGAGGATATTACCGACCTCCCCATGTACCTCAGGGCCCGCAACGGCATCAGCTATCTTCCTCAGGAGCCCTCAGTCTTTCGCAAGCTGACGGTCGAAGAGAACCTGCTGGCGGTGCTTGAGACGCTCTCGCTCACGACCGAGCAGCGCCGCGAGCGAGTGGAAGAGCTGCTTGCGCAGATGGGTTTGGACGGAGTCCGTTACAGCCAGGCGAATGTGCTTTCGGGGGGAGAGCGGCGCAGGCTGGAAATCGCGCGGTCGCTCGTGCTTTCTCCGTCGTTTATTTTACTGGACGAGCCGTTTTCCGGAATTGACCCCCTTACTGTGGTCGATATCCAGAAGATAATCGCGGATTTGAGCGCGGCTGGCATTGGCGTTCTCATCACAGACCATAACGTGCAGGAGACGCTGGCGGTGACGAATCGGGCCTATATTATTAGTGAGGGGAAGATACTGGCGACGGGAACGCCAGCCGAAATTTCAGCCAGCGCTGACGTGAGGCGCATCTATCTGGGAGAAGCATTCCGGCTGCACTAAGTGCCATTAAAACAATGAATTACCTCGCACCAAAACTTCATCTCCGCTTGGCGCAGAAGCAGATTCTGACGCCCGGGCTGGTCCAGATGGTCAGCGTTCTGGCGCTGAACCGCTTGGAACTGAAGGAGATGATCAATCAGGAGATCATGGCGAATCCCGTCCTCGAGGAGCTCGAAGAGACGGGAGTTCAGGCGGAGAGCTACACCGACGAAGCATTTCTGAAGAAGGAAACGGAGAACGTTCCCGAGGGCGAGGGTTCAAATCCTTTCGATGAATTCGATTTTGGCTCCTTTTTTACGCAATACCTCGATACGGGCGCCGAACGCGCGGCCAGTACCGAACACGAAGAGATCGAAAAACCCAGCTTCGATAAGTTCCTTTCCTCGCCATCGAGCCTTGCCGACCATCTCACATGGCAAGTGAGCATGGCGATCTGCTCGGAGACGGTCCGCAAGATCGGCGAGTCCATCATTGGCAATTTGGATGAAAACGGCTATCTGACCGCGACCCTCGAAGAAATCGCGGCCTCAGGAAACTACTCCACGGAAGACGTGGAAGAAGCGCTGACTATGGTCCAGGAATTCGATCCGCCCGGAATCGGCGCTCGTGATTTGCAGGAATGCCTGCTGTTGCAACTAAAAGTGGTCGATCCGCAAAACGTGCTTGCACAGCAGATCATCGCCGAACATCTCAAATTTTTGCAGAATAATCAGTTAAAAGAAGTTTCGCGCGCGTTGAACCGCCCTGTGGAGCTCGTAAAGCGCGCCGTCGATGTGATCAAGCGGCTCGATCCGCGCCCCGGCTCGCGCTACAACAAAACCGAGCCGCGTCTTGTCGAGCCGGATGTGCAATTCCGGAAGGAAGAGGGCGAGTGGCAGGTCTTCATGACTGACGATGACGTGCCGCAGTTGCGCCTCAATCCCACGTACAAGCGTCTGCTCTCTCGCGATGCAGCCGACCGCGACGTGCGGAACTACGTCAAAGAGCGCTTCACGGCTGCGATTCAGCTGATGAAGAATATCGAGCAGCGCAAACATACGATTCAGCGCGTTTGCCAATCGATTTTGCGCCGCCAGGGTGATTTTTTGGACTACGGCCCCGATCACCTCAGGCCCATGATGATCAAAGAAGTAGCCGAAGAGGTCGGCGTGCACCCTTCCACCGTGAGCCGCGCCGTGGCCAACAAGTACGTGATTACGCCGCGGGGCGTGCTGGAACTGCGCAGCTTCTTTTCGGAATCGGTGAACGGGCCGCAGGGAATGGAAATGTCACTGCTTTCGCTCAAGCGGCGTGTGAAGCAGATGATTGAGGCCGAAGATGCTACGCACCCACTCACCGACGATCAGATCACCAAAAAGCTGAAGGACGAAGGAATCGACGTGACCCGGCGCACCGTGGCGAAATATCGCGAGGACCTGCGCATCCCGAGCACGCATCGCCGCCGGGTGAGAGCGTAGCCTGCCGCCACCGTGAGCCGACCCGCCCCGAAGCGCCCGAAGCGCCGGCCGACTCGCCAGCTTGTAATCCTCACGGGACTCTCCGGCTCCGGAAAGGGTTCCGTTCTCAATACGTTCGAAGATTTGGGTTTTTATTGCGTGGACAATTTACCCGTGGGCCTTATTCCTGCATTCGGCGATATTTTCGAAGCCGGCCGCGGGGAAATCGATCGCGCAGCTCTCCTTGTCGACGCGCGCGAACGCGCACTGATCGGCAAATTTCCCGAAATTTACCGCAAACTCAGCGCGGAACACGATACGACACTGATTTTCATCGAGGCGAGCGATACTGCGCTGATTCGCCGGTTTAGCGAGACGCGCCGCCCGCATCCACTGGCCGCACATGGCCGAATTGCCGACGGCATTCGCGCGGAACGTAAACGCATGGCGCCGATCCGGCGACTGGCGGACGTAATCATCGATACGACTAAATTTAACGTACATGAGTTGCGGGATTTCATCATCAAGCGGTTCGACTCCACAGGCGACCGCGCGATGATGGTATCCGTGGTGAGCTTCGGGTATCGTTACGGCATCCCGCAGGACGCGGACCTCGTGTTCGATGTGCGCTTTCTGCCGAATCCGCACTTCGTGCCGCGGTTACGCCCGCATAGCGGGAAAGATGCCGCCGTGGCCCGTTATATTTATTCTTTTCCACAGACGGGACAGTTCGTGAAGCGGATCGAGGCGCTGCTCCGGTATCTGATTCCGCACTACGCTCACGAAGGAAAGAGCTATCTTACCGTGGCGCTCGGATGCACCGGGGGCAGACATCGCTCGGTGGCGCTGGCGGAGCGAATAAGGCACGATTTGCAGAAGCAAGGCATTGCCGCAAAAGTCCTGCACCGCGACATGGACAAGATTGCGTCGTAGATTGGAAGCGACGCGCCTAAGCGTTTTGTATTAGCGATTTAGAGTCTCCGCTTGAAAATGGAACAGGCAGAACACCGGTCTTTGCTCAGCGAGCGCGAAGAGATTCGTCGCTTGCTCGATTATTTGAAGCCGTACGCTCCGCAACTTACGCTCGGCATTCTGCTGATGCTGCTGATGGGCGCGCTCGAAGGGATTGTCGCGCTCGCGATCAAGCCCGCTGTTGACGTAGTGCTGAATCCAGCGACGCCTGCCCAGACTCTTCCGCTTTTCACAATTCCGCACACGAATTACACCCTCGATCTCCGTTCCTTTGTGCCGGCGTCTATCCACAACGTGTTCAATGTGTTCGCTATCGCGCTGCTCGCAATCTTCATCGTCAAAGGCGTCGCCGAATATGCCGGCAGCCTGCTGATTCAGCACGCCGGGCTTTCCAGCATTACGGATTTGCGCAACCGCGTCTACGCAAAGGTGGTGCAGCAGCCCGTCGGCTTCTTCCAGGAAAACGCAGTCGGGCGCGTGATGTCCGCCGTCATCAGCGACATCGAACAGATGCGTCCAGCGTTTTCCGACTGGTTCGCAGAGTTGTTTCGGCAATCGTTTAGCCTTGTCGCCTTCGTTCTCGCCTTGCTCGTTATCGATTGGAGAATGGCGATCGGATGCGCGGCGCTCGTCCCTCTGGTGGTATTGCCAGCCGGGAAATTTGGACGCAAGATCCGGAAATCGTCGCAAAAAAGCCGGACGCACGTTGCGGGGTTGAGTCAGATCGTGCAAGAAACAATTAGCGGCAACCGCGTGGTGAAGGCGTTCGGCATGGAAAAGTTTGAAATCCATAAATTCCGCGAGGAAGCCAGGCGCCTCCTGCGCGAAAACATGCGCTGGATTCGCGCGTTCGCCGCTACTTCGCCGGTGATGGATTTTCTTGGTGCCTTTGTTATTGCGCTCGTTCTTTTCGTCGCGCGCGGCGAGATAAAGGCGCATCGCATGACGGAAGGGTCCTTCGTTGCATTCGCTTTTGCGCTATTCAAGGCCGCCGAGCCGCTCAAGCGACTGGGAACGGTCTATCAGCTCTTTCTCCAGGCCGTCGGGGTTTCTACCCAGGTATTCGCCTATATCGACATGCCGGAGGAGATGGTGGAGGCGCCGGGCGCAAAGGTGCTGCCGCACTTTTCGCGATCGATTCAATTTGAGGACGCAATATTTGGCTACGACGACAGCAGCGGCCTGATTTTGCGCGGAATCGATCTGACTGTGCCGGCGGGAACCGTGGTCGCGATCGTTGGGTCGAGCGGCGCGGGGAAAACCACCCTCGTCAATCTGCTGCCGCGGTTTTTGGACGCTACGTCCGGTACGATTCGAATCGACGGACACGATGTTCGCGAGGTGACACTCCGTTCGTTGCGAGAGCAGATGGCGATCGTGACGCAGGAAACGATCCTTTTCAACGATACGATCTGGAACAATCTGTGTTATGGCCAACCGAAAATGCCGGAAGCGAAGGTCCGGGCGGCGGCGCAGGCGGCCTTGGCGCACGACTTCATCACGAAAATGCCTGATGGCTACCAGACATTCGTCGGCGATCGCGGGCAACGCCTCTCGGGCGGCCAGCGCCAGAGGCTGGCTATCGCCCGCGCGTTGCTGAAAGACGCACCGATATTGATTCTCGACGAGGCCACGTCTGAACTGGATACCGAGTCAGAAATACAGGTTCAGGACGCGCTGAATAACTTGATGGCGGGCCGCACCGTTTTCGTGATCGCGCATCGCCTTACTACGATTCGGCGTGCCGACGTAATCGTAGTCGTAGATGCAGGCGTAATCGCCGAAGGCGGCACGCATGACGAACTGCTTGCACGCGGCGGCATTTACGCGCGGCTTTACGAGATGCAGTTCCGCGATGCCGATACGGTCCGTGCGGCGGAGGGCAACTGATGACGCGCGGCCTCCGCTCAATGACCGGCTATGCGCAAGCGCACGCGCTTGAAAACGGCTGGAGCCTTCGCGTTTCCTTGCGCAGCGTGAATCACCGTTTTCTGGACTTGCATCTGCGCGTTCCGGAGGGCTTCGAACCGCTGGAACCTGTGATGCGCAAGATCGTTCGCGAGCGGTTGCGGCGCGGGCACGTCGATCTTACAGTCCAGTATGAAATGGCGGGACCGTCTGCCCTTGGCGTGAACCAGGAGGTAGCGGGCGCTTACATGCGGGCCGTGAAAGACTTGCGTGAGAAATTTGCCATGCGCAACGAGCCCGATCTTGCGGGCATTTTGCGCTTGCCCGGTGTAATCGTGGCGCCTGTCGCTTCCATCGAGAATGAAATGGAACGTCTGGAAGCGGCCATTACGAAATGCCTCTCCGATGCGCTCGACAAACTGGACAAGATGCGCGAGCAGGAAGCCACGCATCTGCGCGAGGAAATGGCCGCGCGCCTGTCGGCCATGCGGAATTTAGTCGCGCGTATGGAGAAACTGGCGGAGCGTGTTCGCCCCGCGTTTGCAAAGCGCCTAGAGACGCGGTTGAAAGAACTCCTCGGCGAAAGTCCAGTCGATCCGGCACGCCTTGCGCAGGAGGCGGCTATCGCGGCAGAGCGCAGTGACGTTGCCGAAGAACTGGCGCGGCTGCGCAGTCACGTGCAACAATTTGAAGCCCTGCTCGCGGGCGCCTCTGATGTGGGCAAAAAAATGGATTTCCTACTGCAGGAAATGCAGCGCGAGGCGAATACCACACTTTCAAAAACGCCGGGGAGCGAAGGCGAAGGACTGGAGATGACCCAAATAGGACTCGAGCTCAAATCCGAGATCGAAAAATTGCGCGAACAGGTGCAGAATATCGAATGACCCTTTGGGAGCCGCTTGTCCTGATCGTTTCCGGACCATCAGGTTCGGGGAAATCAACCCTCGTTCAGAAAATTCTGGAGCTACCGGAGACCATCGCATCCGTAAGCTGCACAACGCGCGCTCCCCGCAAGACGGAAAACAGGGGCAAATGGTACAATTTCGTCACCGAGGAAGAGTTCCGCCAAATGATCGACCGAGGCGAATTCCTCGAGTACGCGCAGGTCTTCGGCAAAAATTGGTACGGTACGCCGCGGAAGTGGGTGGATCAGGCACGCGAGCAAAAGAAGGATCTCGTGCTTGAGATCGACGTTCAAGGGGCCTTGCAAGCGAAGAAAAATCTGCCTGATGCGGTGGCGATTTTCGTTTTGCCGCCATCGAGCGCCGATCTGGAGCGCCGGATTCGCGAACGTGGGCAAGACTCCGAAGAAGAGATTCGGCGACGCCTTGATCGCGCCCGCGAAGAGATGCGCAGCTATCGCTCGTACGATTTTGCGGTGATTAACGATGATTTGGAGCGCGCCAGCCGCGAAGTGCAGAGCATCGTGCGGGCCTCGCGCTGCCGCGTGGCCCGCAATGAACGGCGAATTTGCGAAATAGTGAAAACTTTCGGAGGATAATTTGGACATGAGCATTTCGAATCAGGCGCCGGACAGCCAGTTTGCCTATGTGGTGGTGGTGTCGCGCCGAGCACGGCAACTGATGATCGGCGGCCGCCCGCTGGTGGAAAATCCGCACTCCCACAAAAATACCCGCATTGCCGAGGAAGAATTGCGGTCTGGCCTGCTCGAATACGAGGCCCCGGAAGTGAATCCAGAAGAGCAAGAAAGCCGCCGTCGCAAAGGCTGATGCGCGGCTGCTCGCTGCGGAGGCGTCGCTTTATGCCTTCACTTTATGTTGAGCGAAAGTCATGAAGATCGCTCTAGGCGTCACCGGAGGCGTTGCCGCATATAAGGCGGCGGACCTCGTTCGTCGTCTGCAGGACGAAGGCCTCGACGTGCAGGTGGTGATGACGCGCGCTGCGCAGGAATTCATCACACCGCTCACCTTTGCCGCGCTCACCGGTAAAAAAGTCATCACCGAGATGTTCGGCGCCGATAGCTCCGCGCCGGCCAACGTGGAAAGCGCGATCGAACACATGGCTGTTGCGCAACGCATCGATCTGCTGCTCGTCGCGCCAGCGACGGCGGACATTCTCTCCAAGTTTGCGCACGGCGCCGCCGACGACTTTCTTTCTACGCTCTACATCGCCACAAAGGCACCCGTCGTCGTTGCTCCCGCGATGAATGTGAACATGTGGGAGCATCCCGCCACTCAGGAAAATCTGGCAACGCTGCGCACGCGCGGCGTTCATGTGGTCAATCCTGACGAAGGCTATCTTGCATGCGGGATGACCGGCGCGGGCCGCCTGGCCGCCACCGAATCTATCGTGCGCAAAGTCTCTGACGTTTTCGGCCTGCGCAAAGATCTTGCCGGCCAGACGGTGCTGATTACAGCGGGCCCTACGCGCGAGGATCTCGATCCCGTCCGGTTCTTGACGAACCGATCTTCAGGGAAAATGGGTTACGCGCTCGCCGAAGCCGCCATGCGCCGCGGCGCTCGCACAATTCTCGTGAGCGGCCCCGTCGAGTTGGACACGCCGGCTGGAGTCGATTGGGTTCCCGTGCGTTCCACGGAGGAGATGCGCTCGGCCGTGATGGCGCGCGCGCCGGAAGCGACGATTCTCATCATGGCTGCAGCAGTGGCAGATTATCGCCCTGCCGCCGTTCATGCCAACAAAATCAAACGCAGCGAAGGTCGCGTCACGCTCGATCTCGAGCCCACCGCCGACATCCTAGCCGAGCTTGGCCGCGCGAAGGGCAAATCCATACTGATCGGCTTCGCCGCGGAAACCGATCGCCTCGCCGAAAATGCGCGCGACAAACTCGAGCGCAAGGGCGCGGACATGATCGTCGCCAACGACGTGACCCAAGAGGGTGCCGGTTTCGACATAGACACGAACATCGTCACGCTGGTACTTCGCGACGGGCGCGACGTTCCCCTGCCCAAAATGACCAAGCGCGAAGTCGCCGACACAATCCTCGACCAGGCCCTTGCGCTCCGGCGTTAACGCGCTATCGAGAAGGCCATTCCCATTTGGGGATTTCCGTGCCTTTGGGGACTTCGGCGGTTGTTTCGCCGAAATCCTTTTCCAATCGGATGCAGTGACATCCCGCTTCTTGCAAGAGAGATGCGATTAATTTTTCTGAGTGCGTGACCACGATCATTTGGCAACGCCTCCCGGCCTTTCCGATGAGCCGGGCTAACGGGCCGAGCAAGTCCGGATGCAGACTCGTTTCGGGCTCGTTTAGCACCATTAGTTCTGGCGGTCGCGGCGTTAGCAATGCGGCGACCCAAAGTAGATACCTGAGCGTTCCGTCAGAGAGCTCGGCTGCGGTCAACGTCCTCAGCAAACCGTACTGTTTCATCGTTAGGGTAAAACGGCCATTCACCTCCACAGCCGAAAGCTGACTCTTCGGAAAAGCATCATCTATCGCGGCGGCAAGGTCTTCGCGAGCGCCAATAGCAATGATGGTCTGGACAGCCGAAGCAACATCGGACCCGTCGTGACCAAGAATCGGTGTATGAGTGCCCACCTGAGGTGAACGCGCCGGAGAATCCGGGTCTGTTCGGAAATGATCGTAGAACCGCCACGCGCGAATCGATTCGCGCAGCGCCAGAACTCTGGAGCGCGTCGCGGGTCCGCCAGTTGGGTCATCATGCTGTCAAAAGGCGCGACGTTTTTTGCCGCAATATCCCAATCGCCGTCATCGGATCGAACCCGTACTACTGCTCGTTGCCGGTCCACTAGCACAGTCGAAGGTCTCAGCGTCGGAGCGTGCCAGATGCATTCGCGTTTGATTTCAGGATCGAGCCCGAAGGGCGAACTGCCCGACACAGGCAAACCGAGGTCGATAAGATATCCGAACTGCTGACCGGAAAATCCCAAGCGAAGGCTAACAGGCTCCTGGCGTACAGTGCCTTGAACTGGGTGCTTGCTATGACGCACCGCGTCGCCTATCAGTTCGGGTCCTGCCCATAGTGTGGATTGCAACCCTCCCTCTCGTGCGAGGGACGGCACAACGCGTCCCTGAGCAGTGTCTGCCAAAAGCCGCAAAGCTCGATACGAATTGGACTTTCCGCTTCCGTTCGGGCCCGTAATTATATTCAAGTTCTTAAGCGGCAAAATGAGACTTCGGAGTGATCGGTAGTTGGACACCGCCAACGTGGCAATCATCGACGATATTATAGCGTTTCTCAGGCCCTGCTCTAGTGTTGGCGAGATCGCCTTGTGTAATCCCTCGCGTTCCCTCAAAATCTCTTACTCGATGGACAGCGCGAAGCAGTCACAGCTTGAGGCGTGGCTTCAATACGCCGATGATCTGAATCTCGGGCCGTTCTTTCGGAATCGCAGCAGAATGGGTCCGCCGGCCGCCGAAAGTACAGCGACAGACGAGGCTTCCTCGGGGGTATCGAAACAGGCGCCCGCGCCGCGACTGCCGGCACAATCAGCGTCGGTGACGACCGCAGCGAGACCCACAGCGCCGCAGCACATGCCGCCCACGGACTCGAAAGCCGCAGCCGTCGCCGTGTTCACACAAAAAGTTCCGGAGATTTCTTTGTTTGAGGAAAAAATAGAAAACGATTCGCTCGAGAAAATCCGCGTGGACATTGGCCCGGATTGCACACGCTGCAAGCTTCATAAGGCCCGCAAGCAAGTCGTCTTCGGCGTTGGTAATCCGAAGGCGGAGCTTATGTTTGTCGGTGAAGGACCCGGCGCAGACGAAGATGCGCAGGGCGAGCCGTTCGTTGGCCGCGCCGGAAAACTGCTCACGCAGATGATCGAAGCAATGGGCCTGAAACGCTCCGATGTCTACATCGCCAACGTCGTGAAATGCCGGCCGCCGGAAAATCGTCTACCCGAGAAAGACGAAATCGCGGCCTGTTCGCCTTACCTCATCCGGCAAATCGACGCCATCAAACCAAAAGTCATCGTCTGCCTCGGCGCGTGTTCGACGCAGACGCTTCTGCAAACGAATCAGGGCATCTCGAGATTTCGCGGCCAGTTTTTCGATTTCCGCGGCGCACAATTAATGGCCACGTATCATCCCGCCTATCTACTGCGCAATCCGCCCGCGAAGGCAGACGTCTGGAAAGACCTGCAAAAGGTGATGGCCGTGCTCGGCCTCGAAGTAAAGAAGCGATCCTGACAAACCGCACGATTACAAGTCCAACGTCGTCCTAAGCGCGTCTCTTCCGATGCGCCGAAGGCTTTCTCTTGGTTTTTCTTGCCGCTCCTTCTCGTCGCCGTGTCGTCCCGTCTCGCGTGATATTCTTCATCGACTTTACCCGGAGCGCGCATGGAAATAATTCTCGGCCTCACCGCCGCCGTCTGCTGGGGCACATCGGACTTCTGCGCGCGTTTCGCTTCGCGCCGCGTCGGTGCGTATCGCACGCTCATGCTGATGCAGATTTTCGGCGGCGTGGTGCTGACGCTCTATCTGTGGCGCACCGGCGCATGGACGCACCTCACCGCGTTGGGGCTGCGCCCGTGGATTTTCGCGATCCTCGGCTCGCTGATCAACGCCGGCGCCTCGCTCGCACTTTTTCACGCGTTTGAAATCGGCACGATGAGCGTCGCCGCGCCCGTGTCCTCGTCATATCCCGCGGTCACCGTCACGCTGTCGATCATGAGCGGAGAGCGCCTCAGTTCGATTCATGGCGCTGGCGTCGCTATCATCTTTGTCGGCGTGATTCTCGCAGCGTTGTCTGTGTCTCCGCCAGCGAAGCCGGGCGTGGCTGCGGACTCCACAGCGGCGATCGAGTCCAAACAAACAGCCGCACTAGCTGAGAGCACGCAAACGCGGCTCGTCCGCGGCGCCGGGTGGGCCATTCTCTCCGCCCTCGGTTTCGGCGTGATGTTCTGGTGGTTCGGGTTTCACGTTGTTCGTGATATCGGCGGCGCGGCGTCGGTGTGGGTCGCGCGTCTCACTTCATTTTTCGCGCTTTTATTTGCCGCCATTCCCTTGCGCCGCGACATCTCCCTTCCGCGGGGGAATGTGTGGTGGTTGCTCGCCGTGGTAGGCCTCGTCGATACGGCTGCGTTCGTCGCGAATAACGTCGGCATGCAGCTCGGTCATGTCAGCATCGTGTCGGTGCTTTCGTCGCTCTACGGAGCCGTCACCGTGCTGCTCGGAGCGATCTTCGTACGCGAGCCGCTGCGCAAAACGCAATGGTGCGGCATCGCCCTGATCTTCGCCGGAATCGTTTTCGTGAATCTATAGCAAATCGCGGTTTCACGGTGTCGTTTCTCACCTATACCTCCTTTGTCTCCTCTACCTCCTCTACTTCGTCTAAAATGTCAGCACATGTCACATCGCTATCTCGAAGTCGCGCTGCCCGTCCCGCTGCGTTCCACGTTTACGTATGCCGTACCCGCGTCGATGAACGGCAGCACGCACGATTCGCTCGTGGGCCGCAGGGTCGTGGTGCCATTTCGCAACCGCGCGATGCTCGGTGTGGTCGTCGCCGAAACGGATCGCGCTCCCGAAGCCAAGAAAATTAAGGAAATCGCAGAGGCGCTGGACCATCTTCCCGCTCTTCCGCCGAAACTCATCGAGCTTGGCGAATGGATCAGCCGCTACTACCTCGCGCCGATCGGTGAGACGTTCCGCGGCATGCTCCCGCCCGAAGTCGAGCTGCGCCACAAACGCGAATACGCACTTACGCCAAAAGGCCGCAGCTACTTAGCCGAACTCTTTGCCGCGGAACATCTCACGGCGGATCAATACGACCTTGCGGTCCTGCAGCAAATCGCTGCAGACGAAACTGCACAGACCGAAGCCGCGGCAAAATCGCGCCGCAAAGCTGTGGATGCAGCCATCGCCGAAAACCTTGTGCGCCGCGGGTATCTCAGCGGCCGAGAAGTCGTCGAGCACAAACAATCTCGCGTGCAGAAAATCGTTTCCTGGAATTCGGAATGGGCTGGCGACGATTCAGCAAACGGCATTGATCTGACACCCATTGAGCAACGCATCCGCGATGTCCTTATCGGAACCACCGGTCCGCTTCCGCAAGATCATCTCCTCAAACGCGCTAAAGCCACGCGTGCCATCGTCGATCGTCTGGAAAAGAAGGGCGCGCTGAAATCCTGGGAAGAGCCGATCACCATCGACGATCCCTGGGACACCGATTTCACGCCGCCTTCAAATATTCTGAATTCCGAGCAGAAACTAGCGCTCGAAGAAATCTGGCGCTGGCTCGTCGCGGAAAAATTCGTCGCGGGTCTTCTTCACGGGGTTACCGGCAGCGGCAAAACCGAAGTCTATCTGGGCGCAATCGAAGCCGCTCTGGCTCGCGGGAAGACCGCAATCCTTCTCGTTCCCGAAATCGCCCTCACGCTCTGGCTCGGCCGGCTGGTTCGCGCGCGCTTCGGCGATCAGATTGCTATTTTGCATAGCGCTCTCTCCGACAACGAACGCGCCCGCGAATGGTGGCGGGTACGCAATGGTGAGGCACACGTCGTAGTCGGCACGCGTTCGGCAATTTTCGCGCCACTAGAAAACGTAGGGCTCATCATCGTCGATGAAGAGCAGGAATACAGCTACAAACAGGAGGAGACGCCGCGCTATCACGGACGCGACACAGCCGTTTATCGTGCTCGTCTCGAAGGCGCAGTTGCGCTGCTTGGGTCGGCCACGCCTTCCATCGAGACGTATCACAATGCTAGCGCTGGGAAGTACCAGCTCCTGCAGCTTACCGCGCGCGTCGCCAATCGTCCGCTGGCCGATGTACGTATCATTGATCTTCGCGAGGATTTTCGCCGCCAGCACAAAGCGACGCCCGTCTCCGAGGCGTTGCGCGAAGCCATAGCGTTGCGCCTTGAGGAAAAAACCCAAACGATGGTTTTGATCAATCGCCGTGGCTATTCGTGGTCGCTTCTGTGCCGGGGATGCGGCGGCTTTGTGCAGTGCCAAAATTGCAGCATCGCGCTCACGTATCACAAAAGCCGCGGCCGACTCGAATGCCACTATTGCGGCTACTCGATCCGTCCGCCGAAGCTCTGCCCAAAATGCCAGAGCGAGCACATGTATTACGTCGGCGATGGCGCCGAGCGCGTGGAGGAATATCTGCGCGAGAAATTTCCTCAAGCACGTATCGCGCGGCTCGATCGCGATACGGTCCGCACCAAGCGCCAATATCAACAGGTTCTCGGCGCATTCGCGAAGGGCGAAATCGACGTGCTCGTTGGAACGCAAATGGTCGCGAAGGGCCACGATTTCCAGCGCGTCACACTTGTGGGCGTTGTTGCCGCAGACATGGCCCTCGGCCGACCCGATTTTCGTGCGGCCGAAAAGACATTTCAGCTTTTAACGCAGGTCGCCGGTCGCGCCGGGCGTGGCGAACTCTCCGGCGAAGTTCTCGTTGAGACGTATTACCCGGAGCATTATGCGATCCAGTTCGCCGCTCGGCAAAACTACGCTTCGTTTTATGAAAAAGAAGCGCATTTCCGCCGGATGCTACACTATCCGCCGTTCACGGCGCTCGCCAGCGTGATCGTCCGCGATAAAAAAGTGGAGCATGCCATTCGCTGGTCGCGCGCGCTCGCCCAATGCTTCGCACCTTACGAAGAACGCGGGGTAAAAATCCTCGGCCCCGCCGCCGCCCCTCTCGCCCGCCTGCGCAACGATTACCGCTTCCAATTTGTCCTCAAATCGCCCAATCGCGCAGCCCTAGGCAAGGCCCTTCAGTCCGCCCTCGATTTCTGCGCCGCAAAGCAAATCCCAGACACGGCTGTCATGATCGATGTGGACCCCACGAGCCTTACGTGAGCGAGCCTGCGTTGCTAAGGCTCTATTTTGCGTTCTGCCCGCCCGATGTGAGCCGAGGCATCTCCTGGACACACTTGACACTGAGGCCGGGGAAGAAGAAGCGACGGGACATGTATAATCGGGGCATGGCAAAGCACGTGATCCATATCTCGGACGCTGAAGCAATGGGCGACTTCGCTTCGTTACTCGATCGCGTGCGAGATGGCGCAGAGATCGTGATCGAACATGATGCCCTGGCCGTAGCCGTGGTGCGTCCCGCCGAATCTCACGTGCGGCGGCTCTCGGAATCCCTTTGTCTGGCAAGGAAGTACGGTTCCACCGCTACGCCTGATCCCGATTTCGCCAAAGATGTGGAAGCCGCTATCGAGAGCCAGCGCGAGCCGCTCAGCCCGCCCGCATGGGATTGATTCTCGACTCTATCTGGTGATTGACGCGGAGCGTGTACAATCCTTTCATCGTGCGCACATTAACGGTATGCGGACTCGGGCTGCTGGCGTTTGTCGTGGGCGCTTATTTGCCGGTCCGTTTAGCGGAACCGCCGCAAGTCTCTGCACAATCGGCAACCGGCGATTTGCAAAAAGCCGCTGGCGGAAGACTGTCGTTTGAAGTTGCATCGGTGAAACAAAATACCTCCGGCAATTTCGTGCCGGCGAAGTTTCCTCTCGATGATGGAGATGCGTACGCATCCACCGGAGGCCTGTTCACGGCCGTCGGCTTCCCGGTAATCACCTACATTCAGTTCGCTTACAAACTCCACCTCACACCGGGCGAGGGTGCGGCTCTCCTCGCCACCATGCCGAAGTGGGCCAATGTCAGTCGTTTTGACATTGAGGCCCGCGGCCTTGCCAGCGCAACGAAAGACCAAATGCGCCTCATGATGCAGTCCTTGCTTGCAGACCGTTTCAAGCTGGCGGTCCATATGAAAATGCAACAAGGCCCAGTGTTCGCTCTTGTCTTGGATAAACCCCGCAAAGTTGGGTCCAAGCTCATACCCCATTCGCAAGGTCCGCCCTGCGATGACAACTCACAAAGCACATCTGCATCGAATGCGCCGCGAACTGACGTTTTCCCGGCCGCGTGTGACACGTTCGCCATCAGAATGTCGCAGGGCGGTGTGCTTCTAGCTTCCCGTAACACCACCATAGAGCGTGTGGCGCGAGTGTTCGGCACGCTTCCCGGCGAAGGGGTTATCGACCGCCCCGTCGTTGACAAGACGGGTCTCGCAGGGAATTTTGACTTCACCCTTGAGTTTCGTCCAGACGCGCCCGTTTCAATGAACGGCAGCAACATGACATTCGACGAAAGTGTCCCCACATTCCTCGAAGCGCTCAAGGATCAACTTGGAATGAAACTCAAGGCCGAAACCGGGCCGGTGCAGACGATCACCGTTGACCACATCGAAGAGCCTTCGCCGAATTGATGCTTATTTTCAGCTTCTGGTAAGTCCGGTGCCCGGACACTCCTCAAGCTTGAGGCGAACCAGTGTCTGATTCTCGCCAAATCGTCATTGCCGGGGGCTCCGGGCAAATCGGAGCCATACTGGCGCGCCATTATCATTTGATTGGCGATGATGTCGTCGTTCTCGCACGCGAACCCCGACAAACGCCTTGGAGAACTGCCATTTGGGATGGCCGCACGATCGGCGCCTGGGCAAAAGAAATTGACGGCGCGGACATCGTCATCAATCTCGCCGGCAAAAATGTGAATTGCCGTTACAACGCCGCAAACCGGCGCGAAATCATCGACTCGCGCGTCAACGCAACGAAGATCGTCGGCCAGGCCATCTCTCAGTCGTCGCGTCCGCCGAAACTCTGGATGAACGCCAGTACGGCCACGATTTATCGCCACGCATTCGACAGGCCCATGGATGAGGCCACAGGCGAACTGGGTGGAAATGAACCGAACGCGCCGGACACATGGCGTTTCAGCATAGGGGTGGCGAAGTCTTGGGAAGATGCATTCTTCTCTTCGTCCGCGCCTTCTACGCGCAAAATCGCCCTGCGCAGCGCTATGGTGATGAGCCCGGACCACGGCGGCGTTTTCGATACGCTTCTCGGGCTCGTACGACGCGGCCTTGGCGGCACAGCGGGATCGGGAAAGCAGTTTGTTTCGTGGATTCACGACAAGGATTTTCTGCGATCTCTCGACTTTCTCATTGACCATGAAGAGCTCGACGGTGCCGTAAACGTTGCGTCGCCGAATCCGCTTCCAAATGCCGCATTTATGTCTGCTTTACGCAAAGCGTGGGGAATGAAAATCGGGTTGCCTGCCTCGCAATGGATGCTCGAAATCGGCGCGGTTCTTCTCCGCACAGAAACTGAGCTAATCCTGAAGAGCCGTCGCGTGATTCCGGGCCGCCTCCTCGCCGCTGGCTTCCAATTCGAATTTCCCGAATGGCTGGCGGCCACTGTCGATCTCATCAACCGGTGGAAAACGCCTTCCAACGTCGCTTAGCCTAAATTTCATTCCAGTCGATCCGCATGCACCGAAGTGTGAAACGCGGCGAATTCGCAGAAGGTCACGGAGTCCAGGCCGGCCAAGGGGTGAAGCAAAGTATAAAGATGACAATCGCGACGACGGTAAGGACGCGGCGCTTGGGATCGAGTGTCTCCCACGGATCGTAGAAAGGAGGGTGCCGATAGCGTAGCGACAGTATTGTGAGGATGAAGCCCCAGATGAGCCAGCCCAGCCAGGTATAAATACCGAGGCCCACCAAAGCTAGCCCGACGGCGAGCGATGCCTGGCGATGCTTATCCGGCGCTACGCTAAACAGGATGTGGCCACCGTCAAGCTGCCAAACCGGTAACAGGTTTAGCGCCGTAGCGAACATCCCGATCCAGGCCGCCCAACCGATCGGATGCATCACAATCCATCCCGGATTGACGTGAGGATGGTACAGAGTCTTGAAAAATTGCAACAGGGGCGGATCGCCAAAGAGAATGCTGGCGTGGTTTTGAACGCCGGGTACGATTTTCGAGGCAGCTACACCGTACGCGAGCGCGGGCGCAGCAATCAGGAAGCCGACGATCGGTCCGGCGATGCCGACATCGAAGAGCGCCTTGCGCGTCGTGATTGGCGAGCGAATGCGGATGAAGGCGCCGAACGTCCCGAAAAGAGTTGGTGCGGGAATGAAATATGGATAAGTCGCGTCAATTCCGTAGATCCGGCAAGCCACGAAGTGACCCATCTCGTGCGCCATCAAGATCACCAGCAGCATGAATGAAAAAGGGACGCCAAGCACAAGCAAATGCGGATGCTGAAATGGAACCAGCATCAGCGCGAACGGGTCCTGGTTGCCGGAAAACGGTTCGCGATTCTGCATGTAGGAAAGGGCGAACTCGGAGCCTACCGAGAGCGTAGTGAGGACGGTAAGTAGAAAGAGCAAGAGCGCCGGCCAGAAAGCGGGAGGCTTTGGCGGAGAAACTCGATGCATCTCCGGCAACGGAGGAAATCGCGAATCGAGGACTTCAACCGGAATTTCGCCGTGGCCGTTACTGGACATTAAGTGCCTATGAAATTTGGATGCGCGGCGCCGAGACGCAGGTGCGCTGGGCGCTCTCTAACGCAACACGCCGAGCGATGCAACGGCGAGAGTAACGTGCCTAGGCGAAGCCGGTCTGGCGCAGTCCTCAGGGTTTGGCCGCAGTAGCCGGCAACGCTTGGAGTTCCTTGCCTGGCTTGAACCGGACAGCCTTGCCGGGAGGGATGCTTACCTGTTGCCCTGTGCGAGGGTTGCGGCCAATGCCGGTCTTCCGGGGCTTCACATTGAACACCCCAAACCGGCGCAATTCGATGCGCTCGCCGCGGCCCAGGGCGGCTTTCATCGCTTCAAACACGGTTTCGAGCGCCTGCTCAGCTTTGGTCCGGGATACATTGGGGTTCTTTGCCAGGATGGCGTTCACGATGTCGAGCTTGATCACAAGTCCTCCCGTACCTTCATTTTGGCCGGAAACCTATGCTAGACAAGGGGTTTGCGGGTTGTCAAGCCGTCCTATGATACACTGTCGCGCTCGCCCAGTCAGAAAAGTGGCGGAATCGAAATTCCGGGGGTAGGAATGTCCGTAAAGTCAGACAGGTGGATTCGCAAAATGGCGCTCGAACACAAGATGATCGAGCCTTTTGAAGACCGCCAGGTACGCGACGGCGTAATCAGCTTTGGCGTCTCGTCGTATGGCTATGACATGCGGGTGGCCGACGAATTTCGAATCTTCACGAACGTCAATTCCACGATCGTCGATCCCAAGAATTTTGACGCCAAGTCTTTTGTGGAGTTCAAGGGACCGGTCTGCATTGTTCCGCCCAACTCGTTTGCCTTGGCGCGCTCGGTGGAATTCTTCAGGATTCCGCGGAATGTGCTGACGATATGCGTGGGAAAGTCGACTTATGCGCGCTGCGGGATCATCGTGAACGTAACGCCGTTCGAGCCGGAGTGGGAAGGCTTTGTGACGCTCGAAATCAGCAATACGACGCCGCTGCCAGCCAAGATTTACGCCAACGAGGGTCTCTGCCAAGTCGTCTTCTTCGAATCGGATGAGCAGTGCGAAATCTCGTACAAGGACAAAAAGGGGAAATACCAGTCGCAGACTGGCATCGTCCTGCCAAAAATTTGAGCGCCTCCTGCCCCGCGACTTGCGTGTAATCGCGGCGGAACAACTGCCCTTGGACCGCCGGATGCGCTTCTCTTTTCGTGATATTTTGACGAAGGGAGAACTCAATGGCCGACGCATCGCACCCTGCGCAAGCTGATAGGCAACAGAAACATTCTTCACACCGATCTAAGAAGCAGAGTTTTTGGCACCGCCATTCTCTAAGTATCGTCGCGTCCATCATTGTTGCTGTTTGGATTGTTGCGTACAGCTTCTCGGATCCCGATACGCATCTCGGCTCTTTTTTCGGGAACGCAATCGCCGATTGGACCGGCGTAGTCGTTACGGTGCTGGCAACGAAATGGCTTTACGAGAAGAACTCCCGGGAGAGCCGCAGACCACCGAAGCCCCATGGCAGCCAACTGGTCTGCATGCTGCGCGAGCATTCGCTGAGCCTTTTCCTGTTCGTCACGGGGATCGGCTGGGTGATTCTATTTGAGCACGTGAACGCGAACGGAAAATGGGGCGACGTCGTGGGCAATATTGTCTCTGAGTGGACGCAAATCTTCGGAATGGTCGTTCTGACGAAGCGCCTGATCGAATGGAAGTCCAAGGAGTAGGCTCGCTTCGCGTTTCGGAGGCCGCGAAACGCGGCTTAGCTGTGGCCAGCATTAACCAGCGGAGACGTGTCGCCCCATGTTCCCGTAAACACGAACGAATCCAGCGGCTTGCGGCTGCGCGGAGCAAGTTCGCGGTCCTTTAGCTGGCCCGGGAGCAAATTAGGATCGCCCGGATAGCCCAGGGCGATGCCTGCTACGGCCTCGTAGGCATCGGGGATGGCAAAGATCTGGCGAGCCTTATCGGGAATGATGCCACCCATTTGATGCACTTGCAGTCCGAGCGCGGTGGCCTCGATCGCCAGCGTCGCCGCGGCTTGACCGACATCATGAAATGCGTGGCGGTTCGCGCGGCCATCTTCGAACGTGGTACGGGCGACGCTAATCGCGAGCACGGGAGCGTTCGTGGCCCAGCCTTGATTGAATTCCACAAAGCACTCTAGAATTTTCTTGTAATTTTCGGGATCATCTTTCGTCGCAACGATGAAATACCAGGGCTGCGCGTTGTAAGAAGATGGCGCCCAACGAGCCGCTTCGAACAAACTGCGGAGCTTCTCCGGTTCCACGGCGCGATTTTCAAACGCGTGCGGGCTCCAACGATGGCTGATGATTTCGTGAATCGGCGCCGATACTGAAGCAGACTTTTCAGATAGAGTCATAAACTTGTCCTCCAAATTTCGATCTTTCGTCACGCCAGGTCGAAAAGTAGAACTTCCGATGGTTTGGCGGCTTCAACGTGAACTACGGTTTCGCTGGAGATTGCGGCGCCGTCGCCTGCTGCGAGTTCCTTTCCATTCACAACGAGCGCGCCTTTTGCCACTTGAACCCAGGCATGGCGTTCGGGTGCGAGGTTGTGCGTTGCCTTGGCGCCTTCGTCGAGACGCGCGATGTAAAGATTCGCGTCCTGGTGGATCGTAAGCGGCGCCTTGGGACCCGCGACGAGCGCGAATTGATTGCGCAGGTCGATGTCTGAAAACGCTAATTGCTCATAGCTCGGCTTCAAACCGCGACGCTCAGGAAGAATCCAGATTTGGAGCAGGTGGACCGGATCCTTCGCGGACGCGTTGAACTCGCTGTGCATCACGCCCGTTCCGGCGCTCATGTGCTGAAGCTCGCCGGGACGGATCACGCCGGCATTGCCCATGTTGTCGCGATGTTGCAGCGCACCATCGAGAACCCACGTAAGGATTTCCATGTCGCGGTGCGGGTGCATGCCGAAGCCTTGACCGGATGCGACGATATCTTCATTGAGTACGCGCAGCGAACGAAACTGGACGTGCGCGGGGTCGTAGTATTGATCGAAAGAAAATGTGAAGCGCGTATTCAGCCACGAGATTTCGTTGTGGCCGCGCTCTTCACTTGGGCGAATTTGAAGCATTGTTGCCTCCTAAAATGGTTATCGAAAATATTGTTTGGCCGGAATCCTATTTCCGGTCTGGTGCGATTTCCGGAGTGCAGCGCCGGTTCTCGCCGGGCGCTTACGATGGAAGATCACGCCCACGTTTGGCCGTAACACCGAGCTTTCGACATAATGCTCGCAACGTGTCCTGCTGCTCAGCCGACAAACGACTCATTTCTGCCGTGATCGCTGCTGCATGCTTCGGAAAAATACGAGCAATCAATCGCCGTCCCGCTGGCGTGAGGCTCACGACTACCATGCGGCGGTCGTGCTTCTGGCGTTCGCGTCGCACGAAGCCGCGCTTTTCGAGGTTGTCGATTACGACGGTCACGTTACCTCCGCTGCGAAGGAGCTTGCGCGCCAAATCGCATTGATTCAGCGGACCCAGATGAAGCAGCGCCTCCAAAACGGCAAACTGACCATGCGTCAGGCCGCCCATTTCAATGTGGGCATCAAGCCGCGCGACTACGGAATCCGCAGCGCGCATAAAATTTATAAAGGCGCTAAGGGCCCGCTCTTCCTCGGCTGTTCCCTTGTAATGGGTCGGCATCGATCTTGGCAATCGTTTGAATTCAAATGATTCGATGCGGTAAATGGCAAGACGATTCAGCCAGTAAGCGGGAGATAGGGCGGCAAAGCCGCATGTGAAGCAAAGCATCGCCCAAAAGGGGCCGCTATAAAGCCGCCAAGACCAGTCTAAAGACAAGACTTCCGGCTTGCGGCACAGCTACCGTCATCAGGGCTTCTGCGTGGGCCTGAGTTCTATTTCGCTAATGAAGCTTTGGGGCGCCTGCGTGACGAGGGTTTCGACGGCGTGAGCGACATCTTCGGGCTGAAGCATTTTGGCCGGATCCTTTTTGCCGTGGGGCGAGAATTCGGTCGCAACGCTCCCCGGACAGATCGCGCTCACCCGAATGCCATGGGCGCGCAGATCTTCGGCGGCGCAGCGTGTAAGGCCGAGGAGACCCCATTTAGAGGCGCAATAGATACCGCCGCCGGGGATTGCGTTCTTCCCGGCCAGAGAAGCGATGTTGACGATATGGCCGCTCTTGCGTCGAATCATTCCAGGTGCGACGGCCTTCGTCAGCAGGAACACGGCCTTCAGATTGGTGTCTAATATCGTGTCCCAATCCGACTCGGAGGCATCCTGTATCGGACTGAAGGTACCGACACCCGCGTTATTCACGAGGATGTCCACGAGCCCAAGCGCCTTCTCGGTTTTGGTGACGAGTGCAGCGACTTCATCTGCGTGCGTGAGGTCCGCGGGAATTACGGCCACGTTGGTGCTGGATTGCAAATCGCGCGCTACAGCGTCCAGCCGATTGCGATCCCGCGCCGAGATGCTCAGACTTGCGCCGAGGGCGCCGAGACGGTGCGCAATGGCCAAGCCGATACCGCGATTCGCACCGGTGATGAGAGCAACTTTTCCGTCGAGAGGCTTCTGGGGCTGCATGGTCAAACTCCGCGAGGCGACGTTTTACGAACATTCACCATCCCATAATCAGACCACGAGCGTTACAAAAGTGCAAAGAGAAGAGCGTAAGTGCACGGCGGAGCCGATTTTGCCTTGCACGCGCCGAAGGGTTTACCTATAATCCCGACGATTTATTGTCTTCAGCCCATTTTGACTTGGATGTAGGCGAAAAGGTTCAAATCCCTAGGATGCGCGCCCAGGAGGCAGGCTAGTGAAGATGCGAAAATACACACAGACAATTCTGATTGCGCTTGGCGGTTTCGCAATAATGGCGCTGTCTGCCGCGCCTGCGACCGCTCAGGCGCCCGCGGCCGCACCAGAAGGCGGGCAACAGGCAAAGCCAGCGTACACGATGCCGGAATACAATGCGTTCACGGCATGCCGGAACGAAAAAGACCCCAACCAGCAGGTGAAGTGCTTCGACGACTTCGTCTCGCGCTTCCCTAGCTCGACGCTTATGCCATTTGTGTATCAGCTGGAAATCCCCGCTTATAAAAGCCTGAAGAATTGGCAGAAGGTGGTTGAAGTGGCCGACAAGCTAATCGCGATGGACAGTGTCGCGATCGGCACTCGTGCTTCGGCTGCGCTCGACCGCATCCAAGCCTTCCAACAATATTTCAAATCGACGGACCCTAATGCGACTGACGAGCTTACGAAGGACCGCGATCTGGCCTTGAAGATTCCAGCGATGCTCTCGCAGATTCCGCCGCCGGCGGGGACGACGCCGGAACAGATGCAGGAAAAATTGAAGCCGGCACTCGATCTAGTCTATGACCAGGCAGGTTGGGCGAGCCTTCAGCTCAAGGATGATCCAGGGGCCGTAAGCGCCTACAAAAACGCACTGCAGGCGCAGTCGGCCGATGCCGCTGCAAGCTACGAATTGGGCACAGCATACTTGGCCTTGAATCCGCCGCAGACACTGGACGGCTTCTGGGCAATTGCGCGCGCAATCGCCTTGAAGGTTCCACAGGCAGATCAGGTACAGAAATTTCTCCGGTCGAGCATTTTGACCTACGAGCAACCGGGTTGCGACAGCCAGGTAGACGAGCAAGTGAAAAATATGTTGCAACTGGCGCAAAATTCGCCGGATCGGCCCGCGACGTTTACGATTCCCAGCGCGGCTGACCTGAGCCAAATCCGCAGCAACAGCACAATTCTAACCATCATCAGCGATCTTTCGGCGGGCGGGGACAAGGCCTCTCAGACCTGGCTGGCGACCTGCGGCTCGGAGCTTTCGGCCGTAAGCGGGAAGATCATTGATGCACAGCAGGGCGAGGGAACAGTGGATTTCATGGTCTATACGGGGGCCAGTTCCCAGGACATGCAGGCCGCCACGACTGCAAACATGGACGTGAAGGTTTACACCGCGCCGCCAGCAACACCGCCGGCGGCTCCTACGGCAGGAGCAACCCCGCCGCAGATCACACCGCAGCCCGAAGTAGCCCGTCTGCAGAAAAACGATCCCATCGTCTTCTCGGGCACGATTGTGAGCTACGATCCTTCGCCGTTCCTGCTGCATTGGGATGATGTGAAGGTCGATCCGTCAGTTATCCCGGCTGAGAAGGGTGCGGCAAAGAAAACGACCAAGAAGCCGTAAGCGAAGCGCCGTATCAGAAATCGAGGACCGGTCCTGGACAAGGACCGGCCCTTTTTGTTTTGGTATATCGACACAACAGGTTAGCCAGGGAACAATCGCGCCCTGAAGCTACGAGGGGAGCGCCGGGATGACACCGGAACAAGATGTCAGCGGCGGCCAGCATGGTCGAGTTTGTATTCCGAGACCTTGCGGCTGAGTGTATTGCGATGGATGCCGAGAACTTTGGCGGCGCGGGACTGATTACCCTTCGAGTTTTCGAGCACGCACTTAATAAATTTCTTCTCGAACTCGGTTACCGCTTCTTCGAGCAGAATTCCGCGGTCCACCATCATTC
>JBOGMU010000117.1:0-40555 GCA_050746865.1 Candidatus Acidiferrales bacterium | reverse complement strand
GCTCGCTGCAAGGCGAGCACGGCCGCTTCGTCTGTTGACAGCAGTTCGATGAACTTAGGATCAGGAGACTGCCATGGCACTTTTGGAACGAGTGAGCACTTTAATCAGAGCAAATTTGAACGATCTGGTGGATAAGGCCGAAAATCCCGAGAAGGTGATCAAGCAGGTGATTCTCGATATGGAGAATCAATACTTGCAAGTGAAGACGCAGGTGGCAATTGCGATCGCCGATTTACACATGCTGCAGCAGAAGAAGGACGAATATCAGGAATCGATGAGCGAATGGATGCGCAAGGCGGAAAAGTCCGTCACGATCCAGCAAGATGAGATGGCTCGCGCGGCCCTGGAGCGCTACCGCAATTTTCGGCAAATGGCTCAGAGTTATACCGAGCAGGTAGACGATCAGCAGTCCCAAGTCGAAGGGCTGAAGAACGCGTTGCAAAAGCTGGAACAGAAGCTGGTGCAAGCGAAGGCAAAAAAGGATTTGTTGCTTGCGCGACACCGTCGCACACAAGTGGCGGTAAAGGCGAATCAGGCCGGAGCTGCCATCGGCGCCGGATCGAAGGCGGCGGCCTTTGACCGGATGAGCGAAAAAGTTTTGCGCGCCGAAGCGATCGGCGAAGCCCACAAAGAATTGGCCGGCGAAAGTGTAGAGGAGCAGTTTGCCGAACTCGAGAAAAATGAAGAGGTCGAACGGTTGCTCGCGGAGATTAAAGGACGCAAGGCGCTCAATCCTTGAAGCGACGGACCTGAATTCTTTCCCTTCTTTTCGCCCGGGTGCATTTTGCTGGGATGGCAACATGGCGTGCGAACCGGGAGGTAGCGAGTTCTCGCCAGGCTAAGCTTGTTAAATGGTACTGCGCGAGTGTCCTGCTTGTCATCAAAAGACAGCCTTCGCTAACAGCACTGTGTATTGTCCGCATTGCGGCTGGAACCTAGATGCGGCGATGTCCGGCATTAAAGATGAGCATGAACGCGATACCCGTCGCGATATTCATGTTCGGTGCGCTAGGCGCTTGCGCATATTGGGGAATGAAGTTCAGCCGCGCACCCCAACTAATGCTTTTTATACTGTTCCCCGCCTTTTCATTCCATTGATCGATCTTTGGCTGAAGAGGAAGCTGACAAAGCTGGAGGCTATGCAATTTCCCCAGCCTGTTCCTCACACTCCATCGAATTTCGCTTACGCCGCTTGTGCGGCGCGTTCCTCGGCCGCGGCGCCTGCATATTCGCCCAAGTGCGCGGTATGCGGCACTGGTGGCTTTACCGGCCCCGCGGCAGATTCGTCTCGCGAAAAGCGGCACATGGTTTAGATGGGTCGTAGCCTTGGCACTCGGCCCGATTTTTGCCGTGATAGCTGTGAATCTATACCAGGACTGGGCGAGAACATCCTCTTTTGCCAGCATGGGACGAAGGGATTTGATCATGGCCGGCGTCGCGGGAGGGCTTGTGATGCTTGCAGCGGGCATCTGGCGATCGCAAAAGCGCGAATGCGATCTGCTTGAGCATGGCGAAGTTGTGGTGGGGTGTGTCATGCGCCAGTGGAGCGATCAGAAGCAGGTATCTTCGGTCGAATACGAGTTCACGGATTTTCTCGGGCAAACGCACCGGGCGGTGGGGTTCGATCGAACGATGAGGCTCTATTCCGGCATGCCCGTGCCCGTGTTTTACGACCGCGACAACCCAAAGAGACAGGTCGCCTACTGCGCCGCGCTGCACCAGGTGGTCCTAACCCGCGTCAGCCGAATCGAAAAGCGAACAATTGATCGCACAGCGGTGAATCCCGCACGAAACACTCTTCGAAGCCTGCATCGCACGGTCTGCGTTGACGCTTACTGCGATTTCTTGCTGGAGATGGAGTTTGCGACGGGCGTCACCTGTCGGCTAGAATGGTGAGCCTTTGCGCGATGGAGAGCAAGTGACGCCCGCGTCTTCGGCGAGACGATGATCCCGATCAAGCTTCACAACACGCTAACAAATCAACTCGAGACGCTGAATCCCGTGCACCCGGGCGAGGTGAGAATTTATACGTGCGGCCCCACGGTTTACGCCTATGCGCACATCGGAAATTTTCGGACGTTTGTGTTTCAGGATATTTTGCGCCGCTTCCTGCGCTCGCAGGGATTGCGCCTGCTGCACGTGATGAACGTAACGGACGTGGACGACCGCATCATCGTGAATGCGGCAGGCGCGGGCATCAGCATTCGGGAATACACCGAGAAATATATTCAGGCATTTCTCGACGATATGGCGGCGATTAATCTGGAGCAGCCGGAAATCATGGCGCGCGCTACAGAGCACATCGACGACATGGTCGCGCTCATCGACAAACTCCAGAACAAGGGTTTCACGTACAAAAGCGATGGCTCGATTTACTACCGCATTGCGAAGTTTCCTAAATACGGCACGCTTTCACGCATCGACGTGAGCGGAATGCAATCCGGCGCGCGCGTGGACGTGGATCGCTATGAAAAAGACGACGCTCGCGACTTTGCGCTCTGGAAGGCGCCGAAAGCCGGCGAACATTTCTGGGAGACACGCATCGGCCCGGGCCGCCCGGGCTGGCACATCGAATGTTCGGCGATGGCGATGAAATATCTGGGAGAAACGCTGGACATTCATGCGGGAGGTGTCGACCTGGCGTTTCCACATCACGAAAACGAAATCGCGCAAAGCGAAGGCGCTACGGGACATCCTTTTTCGAAGATCTGGCTGCACGGGGAGCACCTGCTCGTCGAGGGCCAGAAAATGTCGAAGTCGCTCGGCAACTTCTATACGTTGCGCGACCTGTTTGCGAAAGGCGAGAAACCCTCTACTTTGCGCTTCCTACTGCTTTCGGTGCCCTACCGACGGCAATTGAATTTCACGGAAGACGGATTGCGGCAGGCTCAGAGCTCAGTGGAAAGATTGCGGACATTCGCTACGCGGCTGAAGACCACGAATTTCCCCGATGGCTCTTACGAACCAATGATGGTTCGCATCAAGCGTGCTGAAACGGATTTTGATGCAGCGCTCGCCGATGATTTGAACACGGCCGTGGCATTGGCCGCGGTATTCGACCTAGTGCGCGATGCTAATTCTGCTATGGATCGCGGCACTTTCCAGCAACAGAATGCGACGCGGACGATTGCCGCGATGGAAAAATTCGATGCCGTGCTCGCGGTGCTATCAGATGACGACGGCGAAAAACTTCAGAGGATGGGCTTTACGCAAGGCGATCTCCGGATGCCTGCCGAAGAAGTTGAGGCATTGATCGAAGAACGCAAAGCAGCAAAAACGGCGCGAAATTTTCAGCGCGCGGACGCCATCCGCAAGCAACTCGCTGATTCTGGTGTCATTTTGGAAGACGCAAAAGACGGTACTGTCCGTTGGAAATACAAATGACGGCCTCCATTATTTCTTTGAAACGCGGCCTCGCGCCACATAGCGGGCCCTCAAGCGATCGTCCCAATCTTTTTGGCATCGACTAGTTCATTTCCTCCTCGCGCAGCACAGCAGCTTCAAAATTCCTCGCGCAAACAATCGAATCGGAGCACCATGGGAGAGACATATGCGTACCGCCGAACTGAAATTGCCGCATCTCGTGACCTCGCTCCCGGGCCCCAAGGCGAGGAGCGTGGTCGAACGAGATCACCGCGTAATCTCGTCTTCTTATACTCGGGATTATCCGCTCGTCGCCAAATCGGGACGCGGAGCGCTCGTGGAGGACGTGGACGGAAACAGATTTCTCGATTTCGCTGCGGGAATCGCCGTCGTTTCGACGGGCCATTGCCATCCTGACGTCGTGGCTGCGATTCAGAAGCAAGCGTCCGAGCTCATCCATATGTCCTGCACGGATTTCTACTACACGGGAATGGTCGACCTTGCGGAGCGCTTGGCGGCAATCACTCCCGGTGGTGCGGGCAAACGCGTCTATTTCGGCAATTCGGGCACTGAAGCGATTGAAGCCGCCATGAAGCTGGCGCGTTATCACACGCGGCGGGACAAATTTATTGCGTTTCACGGCTGCTTTCACGGCAGGACAATGGGAGCGCTGTCGTTGACGGCGAGCAAAGCCGTGCAGCGAAGCCATTTCGGCGCTCTGTTGGGCGGCGTATTTCACGCGCCCTATCCGAATACCTATCGTGGGGCACACGGCGTTCGCCCAGAGCATGCTGCCGGGGATGCGTTGGCGTTCATTGAGACGGAACTGTTCAATCGCCTGGTCGATCCGGAGGAAGTGGCGGGCATTTTCATCGAGCCGATTCAGGGCGAAGGCGGGTATCTGCCGGCACCCGCGGAATTTTTGCAGGGACTAGAACGGATTTGCAAAAAACACGGTATTTTGCTCGTCGCGGACGAAGTGCAGTCCGGCATGGGCCGCACGGGCAAGTGGTGGGCGGCGGAGAATGCTGGGATTGAGCCAGATTTGATTTGCGTGGCGAAAGGAATTGCCTCGGGCATGCCGCTAAGCGCTGTGATCGCAAAGCCCGGCGTGATGGATTGGCAGCCCGGTGCACACGCCTCGACGTTTGGCGGCAACCCGATCGCCATCGCTGCGGCGCTCGCAACAATCGACCTGATCGGGCGTGCGTACATGCCCAACGCGGCGCGGATGGGCGAGTTTATTTTTGCCAAGATGGCCGATTGGAAGGAGCGGCACAAGATCGTCGGCGATGTGCGCGGTAGAGGCTTGATGATCGGAGTTGAAATCGTCCGCGATCGGGCGACGAAACAGCCTGCGCCCGCGTTCCGGCGGAAAATTCTGGAAGCTGCTTTTCACAAGGGGCTCTTGATTCTCGGCGCCGGCGAAAGTACGCTGCGGCTCGCCCCGCCGCTTCTGGTTGACGAGGAGCAGGCCGCTTTTGCGGTCCGGACCCTTGACGAGTGTATCGGCGAAGTGGAACGCGACGCTTGAGGATAAAATGTTTGCGCGAGTGATATTCGCGATCATCGATTTTGCCGCGCGAAAAGGGCTGGCGCCGAATGTTGGTGAAACCCAAGCGGTTGCGGCGCAAAATTCCGCGAAACAAAGGGCCCGTGTGACCGGTATTCGCGGGGAAACGTATGCCTATTGGTATTTGCGCAGGCATGGCTATTTGATGGTGGCGCGCAATTACTCCGTGCCCGGCCTGAAAGGCGAAATTGATATGGCCGGCTACGACGGAAACGTCCTGGCATTTGTAGAAGTGAAAACGCGATCGGTTGCGGACGATGGCCTGCGGAAGATGGCCCTGCCTGAACAGGCTGTTAATCCGGAGAAGCAGCGCAACGTGACGCGCATGGCGCGGCAATTTCTGCGCGCTCGACGCGTCGAGACTGAGCCTTATCGCTTTGACATTGTGGCGATTGAAACGCGCACCGGCTTCCGGCCAGAGGTGCGGTTGCACAAGGGCGCGTACACCGGATAGATTACAACGTCTGCTGAATAGCAACTTTGTTGCTCTGCGCAGGTCGATGCACTCTCAGGTGGTTTGGATGGTTAAGATATGCAAGTTGGATACGCCGCAAGCGCATTTGCAGTGTTGCGGCCCGAATAAATTTCCCATGCGCGATTGTGCAGCGAATGCAAGGAGGATGTTTGCCGGAGCTTCGTAAAGATCCCATCACAGGCCGATGGGTGATCATCTCCACAGATCGCAGCCGCCGTCCGACCGATTTTTTACGCGAAAGCGTTCAGATCAAGGGCGTGTCGCTGTGTCCGTTTTGCCCAGGGAACGAGGGGAAGACACCGCCCGAAGTGCTTGCGTACGGACGGAACGGAAGCGGCAAAGATACGCCGGGATGGACAGTTCGGGTAGTGCCGAACAAATTTCCGGCACTTGGCATCGAAGGGAATCTTGACCGCGAGGGTGAGGGGCTTTTTGACCGCATGAACGGAATTGGCGCGCACGAAGTGATTATTGAGACGCCGAATCACGCTGCTACGCTCGCAACCATGTCGGCGATGGAGCTCGAGCAGACATTGTGGGCATATCGCGATCGAGTGCTCGATTTAAAGAATGACCGACGTTTCCGCTACGTGCTGCTATTCAAAAATCATGGCGAGGCGGCCGGGGCGACGCTCGAACACACGCATTCGCAACTGATTGCGCTGCCGATCGTACCGAAGCGAGTGCTTGAAGAAGTGGATGGCGCGCGCCACTACTATGATGAAAAAGAGCGATGTATTTTTTGCGACATGATCCGTCAGGAGATGGAAGACAAGGTGCGCGTGGTCGCGATGAACGAGCTTTTCATCGCGCTTGAGCCTTACGCACCGCGCTTTCCGTTTGAGACGTGGATTTTGCCGCGCCAGCACAGTTCGGCATTCGAGCACATGCCCACGCCCTCTTACCGCTGCCTTGCCGATCTGCTGGGGAATATTCTCAAGCGGTTGGACTCGGCGTTGCTCTCACCGGCGTACAACTTCGTAATCCATACCTCGCCCATCGGAGAAGAAGTGAACGAGTTTTATCACTGGCATATCGAGATGATGCCGAAGCTGACGAAAGTTGCTGGATTCGAATGGGGCACGGGCTTTTACATCAATCCCACACCGCCTGAGGAGGCGGCTCGGTTCCTCCGTGAAGCGAAGGTCTAAATCTGGAGATATTTGCGGGTGGGGCATGAAATTCGCGAAGCAGCCTTCGTTCTGGCTATCGCTAATGCTGATTGTTACCGCAGGTACACGGGCGGCGCAAGCGCAATCGCGGTCAAGGAATAATGTACCGATGTGGGTAGGAACGTGGGCTGCGTCTCAGCAAATTCCTGAGCCGCAGAACTCGCTTCTCGCTGACGATTTGCGCGACTCGACCGTGCGCCAGATCTTTCACCTTTCTATCGGCGGGAAGATGGTGCGCGTTCGGCTCTCAAATGCGTTTGGCACGAAGCCACTGCACTTCACGTCCGTGCATATCGCCCGACCACTTTCCCTTTCCTCTCCGCAAATCGACCTGGCAAGCGACAAGGCGCTGACCTTTTCGGGGAAAAGTGATGTCATCGTGCCCGCTGGCGCCGACTACGATTCCGATCCGATCATTTACCGTGTCACGGCACTTTCGAGCCTTGACGTTACGTTCCATTTGGACGAGCCTCCGGCTGGCGAAACCGGACACCCGGGGTCGCGCGCCACTTCTTATTACGTTCACGGCGATTTGGTGAGCGCGACCGACTTGCCCGAGGCAAAGCACGTCGATCATTGGTATCAAGTCTCGGGCATCGATGTAGTCTCAACGCAAAATGCAGACGCGATTGCGGTGGTCGGAGATTCCATTACCGATGGACACGCCGCGACAACGAACGGAAACGATCGCTGGACGGATGTGCTGGCCGCGCGACTGCAAGGCTCGTCCGCAACGCGGAATGTGGCGGTCCTGAACGAAGGAATGGGGGGCAATCATTTACTTACGGACGGATTGGGCCCGAACGCGCTTGCCCGGTTCGATCGAGACGTGATCGCACAGGTTGGTGTCCGCTACGTAATCGTGCTTGAAGCGGTAAACGATTTGGGCGACCTGACTCGTCTTGAGGACGTCTCGCCGCAGGCACACTCAGAAATGGTTCAACGAATCATTGCCGCCTATGAGCAAATCATTGCGCGCGCGCACTCACACGGTATTGTAGCCATCGGAGCAACGATTCTTCCTGACGCGGGATCGACATATTACCACCCCAGACCGAGCAACGAGGCTGACCGGCAGGCTGTGAACGCGTGGATTCGCGCCTCAGGCCACTTCGATGCGGTGATCGATTTCGACAAAATCGTGAGGGACCCACAACGGCCAGACCGTCTATTGCCCGCTTACGATTCCGGCGATCATCTGCATCCTTCGCCAGCTGGATATCATGCGATGGGTGAGGCCGTGCCCTCATCGCTCTTCGCGCAATAGGAATTGCGCGTTCATCAGCGTCAGGCGCCGATTAGAACCAATGCACACCGTGCTGTGCGACTTCTGGTTATTCCCATAATCCTGGAGTAATCTTCCTTTCTACGGTGTCTACTTGTAGTGCTAATGCTGCGTAATGGGGCAAATCCCATGAGTTGGGCCAAAAGGCGAGCCATCATCATTTCCGCAATTGCTGTTGTCTTTATTTTGATCGCGTGGGCGGCAATCCAGCCGTCCCGTGTGACATTGGCGAAGTCCGTGCTCGTGATCGACGCGCAAGGCGAGATTACGGAGCAGCGCTCGATGGATATTCTCAGTGCGCTGAGCGGCAGCAATACGCCCGTGCTGCACGATTATCTGGATGCGATTGACGCGGCGCGCACCGATCCGCGCATCACAGGTATCGTGGTACGTATCGGCCCTCTCAGTACGGGTTGGGCGAAGCTGGAGGAAATTCGCAGCCGTTTGATTGCCTTTCAATCAAGCGGTAAGCCGGGCATCTGCTATCTCGGCTACGACGGGATCGAGAATGGCGAATATTATCTCGCCAGCGCTTGCCAACAAGTGTGGCTCGTGCCCAGCGCACCCGTGAATATCCACGGCATGATGGCTGAGGCAACGTTTTATCGAGGGGCACTCGATAAGCTGAAAATTGTGCCCGAGTATTACCACATCGCCGAATACAAGACGGCCGGAAACGAGTACACAGAAAAGAAGTTCACTCCTGCGCACCGCGAGGAAGTCGAGTCGCTCCTGCACAGCATCTACGATCAATACGTCTCGGAAACATCGGCAGCGCGTCACATGAAGCGTGACCAGTTTGACGCGCTCGTGAAGTCCGGCCCTTTCCTGAGCGCCGAAGCTGTCACGAACGGATTGGTGGACCGGCTAGCCTATTGGGATCAGGTCCAGGCGTATTTCCGCAATCGCCCAGGTGGCTGGAACGAGCTTTCACTGAATCGCTATCGCACGATGCTCCCGAACTTGTCGGGCGAGCGAATTGCTGTGGTGCACGTCACGGGCCTGATCGCCTCAGGCGGTTCCGGGAACTCGCCAACAGAAGGACAGATTTCCGGGGGAGATTCCATTGCCGCGGCATTGCGCGCGGCACGCAACGATTCGGGAATTCATGCGATCGTGTTGCGCGTGGATTCGGGCGGAGGATCGGTTGTGGCAAGCGAGGTGATCCGCCGGGAAGTGCAACTCGCGAATTCCGTGAAGCCCGTGGTCGTTTCGATGTCCGATACGGCCGCTTCGGGCGGATATTGGATCTCTGCGCCAGCTAGCCGTATTGTCGCCGATCCGGACACTATCACGGGCTCGATTGGTGTGCTGATAGGTAAGTTTAATCTAGCCGGGCTCTACAATATGCTCGGAGTCAGCATAGACTCCGTTGCCACAAGCGATAATGCAACGCTCTTTTCCGACGAGCAGAACTTCTCCGATGTGCAACGCGAATACATTCAGCGTTCTTTGCAGGATACATACATGGAATTTACGGCAGGCGTCGCCGCGGGCAGACGAATGTCCGTGGAGGCAGTGGACAAGATCGCAAAGGGCCGAGTCTGGTCGGGCGTGCAGGCTAAGGAGATCGGACTCGTCGACGACCTCGGCGGGATTGATCGCGCCGTCGAAGTGGCGAAACAACTCGCGCACATTCCCAAAGCGCAGTCCGTTCAATTGGTGCAATACCCGACGGAGAAGAGCTTTTGGCAAATGCTGCTGGAACACGATTGGGATGAATCAAGTCGCGCTGCGTCACTTAAGCAAGAATTGGAGAAAATCGTCAGCGTGATGGAGCCCGTGCAGGCACGTGTTCCATTCGATCTGCGGATCCGATAGCGACGAAGGTAAACGCGCTCCATGATCCTCATACTGATGGGCCCGACGGGGGCCGGTAAAACGACCGTTGGCGAAATCCTTTCTCGAGAACTCGGCTGGGAATTTGCGGATGCGGACAATTTTCATTCGCCCGAGAATGTCGCGAAGATGAGCAAGGGAATCGGACTCACGGACGAGGACCGCAAACCGTGGCTTGCCGCGCTTCGCCACACAATCGAGCAATGGATCGATACCGGGCAAAACGGCATTCTTGCCTGTTCCGCGCTAAAAGAAGCGTATCGCAAAGCGCTTTACTCAGGTCCACAAGTGAAATGGGTTTATCTGAAGGGCAGCTTCGAGGAAATCTCGCAGCGAGTGGCGGCCAGGCAAGGCCACTATGCGAAGAAGGAGCTTGTGGTAAGCCAGTTCGCAGCGCTGGAGGAACCAACCGACGCCATCACGATCGACGTGAACCGTTCGCCCGAGGAGATTGCGCGCGAAATTCGCAGTGTCATCGGCATATAACAACAGGTAGCAACCCTCGGAATCCGCCGGGCGTCTCATCGTGTTTGGAGGCGACATGAACAGCGCGCGGCTATTGCCCTTCACGCTCTCGATGATCCGGAACACGCTGACAGCTTTCGTGTTCGCGGTGCTGCTGAGTCCTGGCATAATATCGGCTCAAGATCCGACGGTCACTCTGCCAAAGAGTTATTGGCAGGTTTTCGACAATCCGGCCCTGGCAGTCATCCATGTCCATTACGATCCCCACGAGAAGATTCCTCTTCATGATCACTCGAAATTTCCAACCATTTACGTCTATCTCAGTGATTCCGGCCCGGTGCTCTTTTCGCACGTCGAAGCGCACCCTTTTTCGTACACACGCCGGCCTCTGAAGCTCGGCGCATATCGCATCAGCCCTGGCCGTATCGAGAAGCACTATGTAGAGAACAAGGGCGATATAGCGACTGATTTTCTGCGCGTGGAACTCAAACAACTTCCCATAAAGCACTTCGCGGACGAATTTCGAGGCCAACCGCCGTCAAGTCTCGCCAAGAACCTCGACGTAACGGAATTCAGTAACTCGGACGTTGCGGTTGAACGAATCGTTTGTGTCGCCGGTTCTTCGTGCGAGATCAAGGCTGCATCTTCGCCGTCGCTTGTCATTGCTTTTACTATGGTTCAGATCACGGATAGTCGGAACGTTCCGCATGTCACCCGCTTAAAAACCGGTGCTGTGAAGTGGGTAGAAGCCGGCAATTCTCTTTCCCTACGCGCGGACTCGCAAGCTGCGCATGTTCTGAGAATACTGCTGCCCTCGGCCATCATTCCTTAACGAGCCGTAAATTCCACGCCTTAATAGGGCCTCATTTCCGTTCCGTGGGAAATTACAGAGCATTTCGCTGACTCTTGCGTATTTGACAGTATTCCGCGACTCTCCGCGTGATGGGAGTCTCTCCATGGCGGTTAAGTAATTCCAAGTGATGCCTGCAAGCCCACAGGTCTGCCGACAGTCAAGGGGGTCTTTTGATGCTTCGAAACACGATGGTGCCCAGAGTTTTCAAGTCAACTTTGATAATGGCCGTGGCCGTTATCGCAACGTTCTTTTTCTTGCCTACTGGAACGAACGCGCAAGGTGTTGCTTTCGACGCCGGGTGGTCGCATGTAACCGGTAATTTCGGGATGGACGGTTTTACTCTCGGGAGTTCCTGGTTCTTCACGCCAAAAATCGCCGTTGCTGCAAATTACGATGATGCGTGGAACACAGATCGAGTAGGGAATTTTGCGTTTACGTCGGTAGGAGCAATTGCGACTAAGAGCCACCTGCAGGACTTTCTCGTCGGTCCGCGCTATTTCTTCTCATCTTACGATGTGGCGCGGAACCACACGATTATCCCGTTCGTGGACGCACGATTTGGCGTGACGCATTTGCACCAAGAAGTGCAAGAAGGTATCACACCAGCCGCGGTAAACCAGGACAGCGCATTCTCGTGGCTGATCGGTGGTGGTGTGGACTATCCCCTGACGCCGCACTGGATGGCACGCGGAGAACTCGGCCTTCTCCGCACACACCTTAACGCACAGCCCGAGAGCCATGCTCGGCTCGCAATAAGCTTCGCCTATTCGTTTGGATCGCGCTGAGATATTGGCCTAGCAAACATGTCAGCCGTTAGTTATACCAAGGGTCGCCGCAGGCCGCTCGCGCAGCTTTGTCGCGGCCCGCGGTATACTCTGCCGGATGAACACTGAATTTCGTCCGGCGAGCGATCAATCGCTGCTGGTGCGTTTCGATCAGAACATCTCACCCGAGACGCACCGCCGAGTACGTTCCTTGCTTCACCTCCTGGCGACGGAACCAATCGCCGGCGTGCTCAATTTGCATCCCGCCTATTGTTCTGTCCTTGTCGATTTCAACGCACTAAAACTCTCTCATGCAGAGATAGAGGCAGTTCTGCAGCACTATGTCTCGCGCCTCGATGAGGTACATTTCCCGCTTCCGAAAGACATTGAAATTCCTACATGCTACGGCGGTAAGTATGGCCCGGATCTAAACGAAGTCGCCAGCCTTCATGGAATCTCGCCCGATCAGGCGATCCAACTACATTCATCTGTTGCCTACACCGTTTATTTTCTGGGTTTTGTCCCTGGCTTCGCCTATCTCGGAGAACTACCCGAAATGCTCAGGACGCCTCGTCTTAAAGTGCCTCGCCGCACTACCCCAGCTGGAAGCGTCGGCATCGCCGATAATCAGACGGGCGTATATCCATTTGCCGCGCCGGCTGGGTGGCGCGTTATCGGACGTACTCCTCTGGGGATGTTTCGCCCAGACCGCGCGAACATGAATCTTAACAGCGTGGGCGACCGTGTCCGTTTTGTTCCCATTTCTACTGCGGAATTTTCGGCTTTGCACGAGGCATGACTTCCATCTTTGTCGAAAGTCCTGGGTTGTTGACGACGGTGCAGGATTTGGGTCGCGCCGGTTTTGGTCACATCGGCGTTTCACCATCGGGGGCTGCCGATCCGGTTTCGCTGCGGCTCGGGAATCATCTCGTCGGGAATGCCGAAAATGGAGCAGCGCTCGAGATGACTCTGCTTGGCGGCACGTTTGTCTTTCGGGAAGATGCCATTGCCGCCGTGACGGGTTCCGATTTTGGGCCCACGCTTGACAACGCCGCTATTCGGACGTGGGAAACAACGAGAGTTGAGAGGGGACAAGTGCTTCAGTGTGGGCCAACGCTCACCGGAGCACGCTGTTATCTTTGCGTGCGCGGCGGAATTTCTGTGCCGCTGTTTCTCGGAAGCGCGTCGACGCACCTGTTGAGTGGCCTCGGCGGCTTCGAAGGCAGAGCATTGCGAAAGGGCGATGTCCTGCAAATTGGACAGGCGAGCGCGACGTTCCCAAAAAAGGCAGTCGCGCCGCATGTGATGAAACAAGTTTCGCCATGTACTGTACTACGAGTTACACCGGGGCCGCAGGCCGACTGGTTTCCTGAAATGGTGCAGCGGTTATTTTATTCAAGCTCCTATCGCATCGGAGAACAATCTAATCGTATGGGATTGCGCCTGGAGGGTCCGCCTTTGCTGCTGCCGGAGGAGCGACCCATGATTACAGAGGGCGTGTCGCTCGGCGCGATTCAGCTCCCATCTGGTGGCTTACCGATCATCCTTTTTGTGGACCAACAAACAACGGGCGGATATCCAAAGCTCGCGAATGTGATTTCGGCGGATCTTCATCGCGTCGGACAGCTACGGCCGCGCGACCAAATTCGCTTTGAGCAGATCACGTTCGAAAGGGCACGCGCCCTGCTGATGGAACAGGAAACGTTGCTTGTTTCGCCGGAGGCGATCATCGGATGAAGCGGATCGATTTGAATTGTGACATGGGAGAAATGCCTGAAGCGGTTGCTAACGGCATGCAGGAATCGATCATGCCATATCTCACATCCGTGAATATTGCGTGCGGAGGCCATGCCGGCGACGCGCTGACGATGCAAAGGACGATTTAACAGGCGCTTCGGTGCAACGTCGCTATTGGCGCTCACCCCGGCTATGCCGACCCCGCAAACTTCGGGCGCGTCGAGCTGGCTATCCCGCTGGCAGCGATTGCAGATTTCGTATTCGACCAGGTGCGCAGCCTTGACGAGATCGCCGCGGACTGCGAAGCGACGATCGCACATGTTAAGCCTCATGGCGCCCTTTACAATCAGGCCGCACAAGATCGTGAGATCGCGCAAGCTGTGGCGGACGGTGTGGCACGCTGGCGAAAAGACGTTGTTCTCGTAGGGCTGGCAGGTTCGCGAATGCTCGGGGTGTTTCGCGACGCAGGCTTTCGCATTGCCGCCGAAGCTTTCGCGGACCGGCGATACGAATCCAACGGGAGACTGCGATCACGGAGATTTGACGACGCGCTGATTAACGAGCCAAACGCGGCCGCTCAGCAGGCGCTGCGCATCGTCAATGAGGGAAAGGCCTCAGCCGTGGGCGGTACGGAAGTAGCCCTTAGTGCGGAAACGATCTGCATTCACGGAGATACGCCTGGCGCGCCAAAAATAGCAGCCGCCGTCGCTCACAGTTTGCGAAGCGAGGGAATCCAACTCAAGGCTCTTTGCGAATAACCAAAGGCAATTGCTTTCCCTATCGCGTCATGGGCAAAATGTCGTCAATGCATGACGCTACGAAGAATGCTGGTTTTCTGAAATAGTCGCTATCAATCGGCCGTCTTACCTGATTGTGTATGATTGCGGGCTCACTTCGGAATCCGCAGCAGCGGCGATTTTGCGTAACGGCGCCGCCGAACGAGGCAATCATGAAAGCTTACCGCACTCAATTGGGAGTCGTCATCGAAACCGTCGGCTCGTTCTTAGGCTCTGCGGACGCAAATTGGGACGATGTCGTCAACGCGGAAGACCTGTCTCAGTTTACAAGCTCGTTCACTAGGTGTGCCGCACCAGAAGTCAGGGACCTGCTTGCGCCGATCGGCAATCAAGAAGTCTGGGCGGCTGGCGTCACCTATTTCCGCAGCCGCGATGCGCGGATGGAAGAGTCGAAGGATTCCGGCGGTGGAGATTTCTATGCGAAGGTCTATGGCGCGGAACGGCCGGAACTGTTCTTCAAAGCGGCCCCATATCGAGTCGTAGGCCCGGCCGCTCAGGTACGCATTCGCCGCGATTCGAAATGGAACGTGCCTGAACCCGAGCTTACTCTGGTAATAAATAAGCATGGCTCAATCGTCGGCTATACTGTGGGTAACGACATGAGTTCGCGCGATATCGAAGGCGAAAATCCACTCTATTTGCCGCAAGCGAAGGTCTACGACGGAAGCTGCGCAATCGGCCCATGCGTCTTTTTCAGCCGTGAACCTCTTGCGCAGGATACAGAGATTCGAATTTCGATTTATCGCGAGGGTAGCGCAATCTTCCAGGACTCAACGCACATTCGCAAGATCAAACGATCATTGTCCGACTTGGTGCAATGCTTGTATCGAGAAACTAGCTTCCCTTACGGGTGTCTGCTTATGACAGGCACCGGAGTGGTTCCACCAAACGATCTCACGCTGCATCACGGCGATGAAATCGAAATCTCGATCGATTCGATAGGCACTCTTCGAAACGTTGTGGAATAAGCACCCTAGAAGACCACTCAGGAAGGCCTTGTTGGAGGCGCGGGTGGGAATCGAACCAACGCATGAAGGTTTTGCAGACCTCTCCCTTACCGCTTGGGTACCGCGCCTCGGAAAACAGTATAGCGAAAGTGCGTTGGCGTTTCGATTTTGTGGCGGAGTTCCTTGCGTGCTATGAGGGCAGAGTCCCTTGTTGCGCGATGCCCACCTGCCACAAAACAAACGCAAAATTGAATGCAGCCTCGCGCAGCGCGTCATAACGGCCTGATGCGCCGCCGTGGCCTGCACCGAGATTCACCTTAAGTAGAAGCGGATTCTGGTCCGTTTTCATATCTCGCAACTTGGCCACGAATTTTGCAGCGCCCCAGTAGGGCACCTGGCTGTCGTTCAAAGATGTTTTCACGAGCATTGCCGGATAGGCTTGGCGCTTCACGTTGTCGTACGGCGAGTAGCCTGCCATGTAATTGTATGCCGCCTCTTCGTTAGGATTTCCCCACTCGATGTATTCGCTCGTAGTCAGCGGAAGTGAAGCGTCGAGCATATCGTTGAGGACATCCATAAAGGGCACCTGTGCGATGGCAGCTTTAAAAAGATCGGGCCGCATATTGACTACGGCACCCACAAGCATCCCGCCCGCACTGCCGCCCTGAATCACGAGCTGTTCTTTTGACGTGTACTTCTCTTTCTCAAGGTACTCTGCGCAGGCGATGAAGTCCGTGAACGTGTTCATCTTCTTCATCATGCGTCCGGCATCGCGCCACGGCTCTCCCAGTTCGCCGCCGCCCCGCACATGGGCGATCGCAAAGACCACGCCGCGGTCCAGCAGGGTAAGCCGACTGGACGAAAAGGTCGGCGGAATGGAAATCCCGTACGAACCGTAAGCATAGAGCAGCAGCGGCGCGGTTCCGTCTCGCGTCACTCCCTTGCGGTAAACCAGCGAAATCGGAACCTTCGTGTCATCACTGGCAGTGGCAAAAACGCGTTCCGACACGTAATTCGCGCGATCGAATCCGCCAGGGACTTCCGTCTGCTTGACTAATGTCGCCTTCTGCGTGTTCATCTCATAGTCGATTGCGGAACTGGGCGTGGTTAGTGACTGATAGTTGTAACGCACGGCGGTTGTATCAAAGACGTAATTGTCCGCCACACTTGCCGCATAGACGGGCTCCGGAAACGGAATGCGATGCCGCTGTCGCGTTTCGAGCTCGATAATTTCAATCTGCTGCAAGCCGCATTCCCATTCCGCAAGCACCAAATGCCTCGCAAAGGGCTCGATGGCCGCGATCTTAACTTCCGGCCGGTGCGCGATCAACTCCTTCCAATTGCTCTCGCACGGGTCGTCATCGGGCGCCGTAACCACGCGGAAGTTCGTCGCGCCCTTGTTCGTCCGGATGTAAAAAAGATTTCCTGCGTGTTCCACGTCGTATTCGTGATCTGGCTCGCGACTCTCTATAACGACAGGCGAAGAAAGCGGCTCGTACGCGGAAACGTAATGTATCTCGGTCGAAGTTTTGCTCGCCACCTCAAACAGAATGAATTTCCGGTCCCGAGTACGGCTCGCGGCAATATCGAAAAGCTCGTCTGGCTCTTCGAAGACAAGCTCGGGTTCGCTGGCACCAAGCCCGTGTCGGAAACATTTGTTCTTTCGCTTTGTCACGGCATCTTCCGTGACGTAAAGGATCGTCTTGTTGTCCGCTGCCCATACGACGCTGTCGACTCTCTCGGCGTGATCTGAAAGCAGTTTTCCTGTCCGCAGGTCTTTCACATGGAGTGTGTACTGCCGGTAACCGACATTGTCCGTCGTGTACGCAAGCAAATTGCCGTCATCACTTGGCTGGAAACTGCCTATCGACATGAAGCTGTGCCCTGTTGCGAGTTCGTTCAGGTCGAGAATAACTTCTTCCGGTGCGCTCAGCGTGCCCTTGCGTCGACAAATGATCGAATACTGCTTTCCTTGTTCGGTCCGCGAGTAATAGTAACAGTCGCCACGACGATAGGGCGCGGACTGATCGGTCTCCTTAATGTGGTCGACCATTTCTTTGAAGAGAGTGTCCTGAAGCCCATCCAGCGGCTTCATCGCCGCGTCCGAGTAAGCCTCTTCCGCTTTGAGGTACTCCATGACTTTGGGATTTTGCTTTTCGCGGAGCCAAAAGTAATCGTCGACACGAATGTTGCCGTGAACCGTGATTGCTTTTGACAGTTTGTTGGCAACCGGGGCTGGTCCTACGTCGGCCGGCAACTCGCCGGCCGATCGGCTGCCCCTTCCAGCGGCTGCGCAGGCAAATCCGAAAATGCTTAACAGTACCGTCACATGCATGGGATTTTTCCCTCAGCGTTCTCCGCTCGCGGACGGCAGAGCGTTTTTTTAAAGGGTTGACTTCTAAACAGCTGGCTCAAGCGGGCGTTTGCGGCACTAGATCCCCGTGGAATTCCACCTTGTGGGTATTCGTGAGCAGGATGCGCGATTCCTCAAACCCAAGTTTAATTCGCCGGCGAAGCTCGCGCGCCACGTCGTCCTTGCGATTCAGAATTGTGCGCACTTGCAACCGCAGTACCGTACCTTCGAGCGACAACGATTCGATGCCCAGTACTCTAGGACCATCAACGAGCGCAGCCGACCAATCTGGATCGTTGCGAAAATCCCCGGCGATCTTCTCCAGTGTGGCGATCGCACGACCAGCTTGTTCGTCCGATGGAATCGTCACATCAACGAAGGCCTGTGACCAATCGCGGTTCAGATTCGAAACCTGCCCCACGAGTGAATTGGGAATCGTGACCATTGCCCCACTCGCATTTCGCAGCACGGTGCGCCGCAGGGTCACGTGCTCGACGCGCCCGGTTTCACCGTTTAGCTGGATTACATCACCCACCACATACTGGTCCTCCACTACGATGAAAAATCCATTAATTACGTCTTTGACGAGGTTCTGTGCGCCAAAACCTAGCGCGAGGCTGGCTACGGCCGCAGTCGCCTCGATCGGCGTCACCGTGAAGCCGAATTCCGGTAGGGCCATCAGTACTGCTCCTGCCACGATCAGGGCGACACCCGCACTGTATGCGATTCCCGCAACCGTGCGCGTCTGCTGCTCCCGCATCTGCCCAACGCGCGTCTGCCCTTTCGCAATCTCCACCAATCGCGACGTGATTGCTTTCCACACCCGCGCCAGAATCAACGCGAATAAAACGATGGTCAGCAATCTCAGGCCGTTCGTTTCGGCCAAGTCGATCCAATGTTTGAGTGCAGGATTCATGGAGTTTTTTATTGCAGGGCGAGGAATTATATCATTGCGCTAGTGGCCCGCCTGCACAGAACACGGAAGGATGTGCTTTCACAGCATCCGGTTGCAAGAACTCAGGGTACGCCACCTGCATCGGCGCTGGATTGCCTTGACACGCCTGACGTCCGGTGTAAAAGTCTGTTCGGAATTTGCGATTCGAAATTATTTTATCATTCGAAACCACGAACAGGCCGCTGAACTACACGCAATCGTGCGGTGTCACCCCCGGAGGCGCCAGTGAACGATCAGTTCTGTAGGAAATCCTCTTTCGGTCTATTGGCTGTGTGTATTGTGATGCTTCTAGCCTGCGGTGTAACCAGTCGCGCCGACGACAAAGGTACTTCGCTCTCTCCGCAGCAATATCTCGAAAAGCTTCAGCAGATTCTGCCCTCCGATCCGCCGTTTGATGCGTGGCTCAAACAAACTGGGACACTCCCGCCGGATTTCAATGCGCTTCCCAAGTACGATCAACTTCCCGACCCCCTCTCATTCCTCGATGGACGCACCGTGAAAACGGCGGCCGAATGGCCTGCTCGCCGCGCTGAGATTCTCTCGCTCTTCCAAAAATATGTTTGGGGTACATTTCCGTCCCGTCCCACTATTGGCCATGTCGATGTGATGGACGAAGCTCATCGACCAGGCTACACGATTCGCAACCTGCGCCTCGAGTTTGGCCCGGAGAATAAGGGAACGATGCGCGTCCGTGTCTATATTCCAGACGGAAAAGGCCCATTCCCGGTTTTGATCAATAGCAGTCTCGAAGGGTGGGCTCCGTCGCTGATCCGACGCGGTTACATTTCCGCGGGCTATGCGGGCAACGACTTTATGGATGATGCGGCCGCAATCTCCACGCTGTATCCCAAAAACGATTTCGCGCTATTGCCGCGCCGCGCATGGTGCGCCAGCCTCGTCGTCGACTATCTCTACTCGCTTCCGCAGACCGACACGAAGCACATCGGCATTTACGGTTATTCGCGAGACGGCAAGATGGCCGTTATTGCCGCAGCCTTCGATCCTCGGATCACAGCCGTGATCGCGGGAAGTACGGGAGTTGGGGGTGTGCTACCGTTTCGTGCTTCCAGCGAGACTGGCTTCGGCGAGGGGATCGAGACAACCACCCGCGCTTTTCCCACTTGGTTTGCACCGCAGTTACGGTTTTTCGCTGGACGCGAAGATCGACTGCCCGTCGATGGCAACCTGATCGCTGCGCTCATCGCGCCGCGATCGCTCCTGATGGAGTGGGGCCATAACGATCAGGTGTCCAGCACCTGGGGCAACGAACAAACATATTACTCGTCTTTGAAAGTCTACAGGCTCCTCGGCGCACCCAATGCTGTCGCCACTTTCCGCCTTCCCGGCTTCCACGGCGCGAACGATGAGGAAGCCGACTTGGACTGGCTCGATCAACAGTTCGGGCGTCAGAAACCGGACTGGGCGAATAATCTGATCTTCGAGTGGAAT
Organism: Candidatus Acidiferrales bacterium; assembly: GCA_050746865.1. Classification (GTDB taxonomy): domain Bacteria; phylum Acidobacteriota; class Terriglobia; order Acidiferrales; family UBA7541; genus Palsa-295. The sequence continues at coordinate 20,528 of JBOGMU010000117.1, read as the reverse complement.
TGGAAACAATGGCGCACGCGATCCGGCGAAACGGTGGATCTGACGCAATATCCCAAACATACAGGCGACGATATTCTGAAAGCGTCGAACGGGTCGACGGTCTCCTCAGTCGAAGGCTGGCAGGAAAAAGCGGCCGCCCTCCGCAAATCAGTTCTCTCGATGCTTGGCACGGAGCCGGCGAAGCTCGCGCCGGAAGATGAGGCGCCGCCGTTTGCATTTGCAGGACGCGGACGCGGCCGAGGACCAGCACCCAGTGCCTACAACTACATCCCCAATCCTGCGCAGGTTACACCCGACATTCCGGCATGGGTAATTTCCTCGGGTGGCAAGAGCTTCGGCTGGGACGAACCCCAGAAAAGCGAAACGGCATCGCGACGCATCACGTTCGGCGGCGGCATTCGCGGAGATCTTTATTATCCGAAGGATACGCCCGCGGGTAAAAAACTCCCGACTGCCATCTGGCTGCACGGCTTCAGCTATCCGCTCGGCTACATGTGGGTGTATCACACGAACGACATGCACCCAATTCTCGCGCTCGTACAGCAGGGTTATGCCGTGCTCGCCTATGATCAAAGCGGATTCGGCAGCCGCCTGACGGAAACGGGACCATTCTACGACCGTTACCCGCATTGGTCGCACATGGGTCGCATGGTGGAGGACACGCAAGCTGCGATTGACGCGCTCGAAAAGGACAGCCTCGTCGATGCCTCTCACATTTATCTTTTCGGCTATTCGATTGGCGGCACTGTGGCGCTTTACACTGCGGCGCTCGATTCACGGGTTGCGGGCGTGATCTGTGCCGCAGGCTTCACGCCGATGCGCACGGACACGGCCGCGACCGGCACGGGCGGGATTGCACGATGGTCTTACGTACGAGATCTTCTCCCGCGCCTCGGCTTCTTCGTCGGGCACGAATCGCAAGTACCCTACGATTTCGATGATCTTATTGCCATGATCGCGCCGCGGCCGGTTTACGTCCTCAATCCTTTGCTCGATCGCGACGATACTGCCTCCGATGTTGAGACGGCCGTGAAGGAGGCTGCTGCGGTCTATTCGCTTTATAGCGCAACAAATAAACTCGAAATCAGTTCGCCGTGGGATTACAACCGCCTGACGAACGCGGAGCAAGACGCTGCGATCAAGTGGCTGACGTCTGCTGCCGGAAATAGTGGCACATCGACGGCGCTGAATCAATGATGGCCAATCAGAGTTGAGCCGTCAGCGACTCTTTTACGGCAACAGGTTCATCGATGGGTGCTTTGCGTGCCCGCACTGTTCCAACCACGAGCAAGAGGTTGGTTAGCAGAATGACTACGACGGCAAGCGACGGAAGAAAAGCCATTGCTGCGCCGCGCACCTCGATCACTTGGATGCCCAAAACGGCTGTGATCAAGCCGCGCGGCACGAACCAGACCATCAGCTCTCGTTCCAAGGTCGCAAAGGCGGGCCACGCGAGCTTGCCCGCCAGCACCACGATAGCGCGTCCAAATAAAATCGCTGCTGAACATAAGATCGCCAGCAGTATGTTGTTGCGGAGGCCAACCCAATCGACCAGCATTCCAAGCAAAACGAAAAAGAACGTCCGCAAGAGAAACGCGAGCTCGCTATGGAACGTCAGCATTTGTACGCTTGGGCGATCCACGGCGCGCCTCCTCGCTTTAATTGGCGTCTCACTGAACCAGCCTGTTTTCTCGTTTTCGTTACTCCACAGCTTTCGGATTTCCGGGAAGTTGCTCAGTGTCATTCCAAAAAACAGCACCGAGATGAGCTCATTGCCGTGGATGAAGTGCGCACCGGAATAAACCAGTAAGACCGCGGCAAACGTGAGCACATGCCAGAAGCGTTCCTCAGAAAGCACAGGCAGCAGATACGACCAGAGCATTCCGGCAAGCACCCCCGCCGCGATAGCCAATGCGAGACTCGATCCGAGCGCCCAGGCAATTGCCTTCGCGCTAGCGTCACCACCCGTAGCCATTCGCAGCATTGTGGTAACGCCGAGTACTCCGAAGGCGTCGCTTAAAGATGCTTCCACTAAAAGCGTCACCTTGAGTTCCCGCCTGAGCCGCACCTGCTGTAATGTTGGCAGCAAAATGGAGCTACTCACGCAGCCAAGCGTGGCGCCGATTAAAAGAGCTTCCGTCCAGGAAAAATGAAACGAATAGCGGCATGCCACGGATACAAGGGCGCCGGACAGCAAGTAGCTGAAAAATGAGAGGAAGAAGCCGGCAGCGAAGTGCCGAATTACGTCGGTCACTTTCAAATCGAGGCCTGCTTCGAACAGGATGAGAATCAGCGCCAGCGCCCCGAACCCGTGCGTTGCCCCACGGAAAATATCCGGGTTCACCCAGTGCAACGCCGGCCCTATCGCGACCCCCGTCGCCATTAGGATCACTATGTCCGGCACGTGCGTGAACCTGACCAACCGGTTCGCAGCAAACGCCAGAACGAGCAATCCGCCGAGCAGCGCGAAGAATACGAAGAGATTCATGTCCGCCTAACCTGACGATCATCGAAGCGTTCGGCTTTCTGCGCAATTGCTTTTTCGAGCGTCGGATACCGACATCAGATCGTTTGCCATCTGGCAAAACGCATGTCGGCAAATGCCGCTCAGAGGAGCCTGCGCATACAAGCCACTACGAAACGTAATACAATAGGGATGCTTATCTCACCGCTGCGCGCCCGTAGCTCAGTTGGATTAGAGCGTGTGCCTCCGGAGCACAAGGTCAGGGGTTCGAGTCCCTTCGGGCGCGCCACTTCACTAATGCAGGCTCGGCGACAGTGGCAATACAACGCACTCGATAGGTCCCCGTATACGCTTCTTCTGGGGCGTCCTTCGACTGATCCTGCCGCATATCATGAGCTAAAACGCTGATCCGCTTTTTCCTCGTTAACGTTAAGTTCGCCGAGTCGATCTTTTGGAGCACTGTGATAGATTTCATCGGGCAGTTCCGATCGACGTAAGCGGTTGAGGCGGACGTGGACAAACCAAAGCACTCTGCAAATATCTCGCAAGATGACGCGGTTGCGCTTGAGGCTCCCGTTCCCCATTCAGAGGCACCACCGCAGAGTGGCGGACTTTATGCTGCGACCGCCGCATTCGTAGTTCTTTTTTGCATCGTAGGCTTGGCGCTGTGGGGACTTCCCTTCTATTACGATTTCATGGTGCGTCAGTTCGGCTGGACTCGTGCACAGGTCACATCCGGCAATGCAATCAGCAAGCTTGTGATCGGGCCGGCATTCGGTTTTTTTGCAGGATGGATCATCGACCGGTTCGGCCCGCGGCTGATGATGATCGCAGGAATTTTAATGGCGGGCGTGGCGCTGGTAGGACTCGGATGGATCTCGAGTCTCGGTATGTTTTATCTTTTCTATTTTTTTAACGCGCTGGGTTACGTCTGCGGAGGCCCTCTACCGAATCAGGTGCTGCTCACGCGTTGGTTTGATAAGAGCCGCGGCAAGGCAATGGGTTTCGCATATCTGGGAATCGGCTTTGGCGGAGCGGCGGTGCCGTGGATTGCGAACGCTTTGATTTCGAAATTCGGATGGCAAGCGTCGTTGCGGTACTTAGGAATCGGGATTGTCGTCGTTTCACTTCCGCTTGCGTTTTTCGTGAAAGAAATTCCGGCGCCCGTAAAATCTGAACCGCGGGCCGCTCCTGTGAGCGTAAAAGCTGCTTTTAAAAGCGGTGCTTTCTATCTGCTGACGCTGGGAAGTATGTGCTCGATTGCGGCCGTCAGCGGCACGCAGCAAAATCTGAAGCTCTTCCTAAGTCTCGACCGGCACTTTTCGCAAACGGCGGCGGCGCGCGTTCTATCGCTGATTCTCACTTTTAGCATTCTTGGACGCCTGCTGATTGGATGGCTGGCCGATCGTTTCTCGAAAAAGCATGTCATGTTGCTAACATATTTTTTGGTCGCTGCCGGCATTCCGCTGCTCTTCCTGGGACGAGGCACGATAGCACTCTACGTTTCCGCGGCCGTATTTGGCACCGGACTTGGCGGCGACTATATGGTGATTCCGCTGATCACCGCTGAAATCTTTAGCGGACAGATGCTTGGCAGACTTCTTGGCGTGATATTGACGGCCGGCGGAATGGCCGAGGCTGTCTCACCATGGATGATGGGATATCTTCGTGACACGACCGGAAGTTACCTGGCAAGCTGCATTGTGCTTGTTATTGTAGCGGTGCTTGGGATGATTGCAGTATTGGGACTACCCGACGGACATGAAGCGACATGAAAAAGCCCATTCTTCGCGTGGCGAGCATAAAGGATACAGTCCGGCTTCAGGAGCATCTCGCTTCACTCGATATAACGATTCCCTGCGATCACAATCTGGCCCGCCCGGAAGATTCGCCTTTACGATGGCCGCTCGCTAAGGGTGGAATCAAGATAGGAAATCGCATCGCCGTTCAGCCGATGGAAGGCTGGGATGGCCTGCGCGATGGCAATCCGAGCGAAAATACCGTTCGCCGCTGGAAGCGCTTTGGCTCGAGCGGAGCAAAGCTGATCTGGGGCGGCGAAGCTGTGGCTGTTGTGCATGACGGACGCGCGAATCCTAACCAACTAGTAGCAGCGCCGCACACGGAAACCGGAATTGCGCAGTTGCGAGATACGCTGATCGCGGAGCATCGCATCCGCACCGGGTCGACCGATGACCTTTTGATCGGCTTGCAACTAACGCATTCCGGGCGTTATTGCCGCCCAAATGTGCATGATCGCCCCGAGCCGAAAATTCTGTATCACCATCCCTTTCTTGACCGACGATTGCGCTTGCCCGTCGATTATCCTGTGCTGACCGATGGAGACATCGAAAGGATTATCGAGAGTTTTCATCGCGCGGCCGTAATGGCAGATAAGCTCGGCTTCGATTTCGTCGATATCAAGCACTGTCACGGTTATCTGGGGCACGAATTCTTGAGTGCGCGAACACGCGAAGGACGCTACGGCGGCAGCCTCGAAAACCGCACACGTTTCCTGCGCGAGGTGGTGCAGGGAATTCGCTCGCTCGCGCCCGGACTTCAAATCGGAGTCCGACTTTCAGCGTTCGATACTATTCCGTTTCGGCCCGATCCCCAACAGAGCGTCGATGGAAAGCTCGGGCCCGGAATCCCGGAAGTTTGTGAGAACGGCAATGGCTACACGTTCGGATTTGGCGCCGACTCATCAAAACCTGTCGACATCGACTTTGAGGAGCCGACGAAATTCCTCTCGCTGCTGGAGGAACTCGGCATTCATCTCGTGAATCTCACGGCGGGAAGCCCATACTACAATCCACATATCATCCGGCCCGCGCTCTTTCCACCGTCTGATGGATATTTGCCTCCAGAGGACCCACTCATAGGTGTCGCACGGCAACTGAACGTGGTCAGGATACTTAAGCAGCGACACCCGAATCTGATTTTCATGGGATCGGCCTACACGTATCTGCAAGACTTCTTGCCAAACGTGGCACAGGCAGCCTTGCGTGAAGGATGGGTCGACTGCGTGGGCATCGGCCGCATGATCCTGACATATCCGCAAATCTTATGGGATGCCGCGGAAGGCCGCGAAATCGCACGAAAGCATATCTGCAGAACGTTCAGCGATTGCACGACGGCGCCACGCAACGGCATGCCTTCAGGCTGCTACCCGCTTGACGATTACTACAAACAGTCTGAATACGCTTCGCGCGTTGCCGAAGTAAAAAAGCACTAGCACACGCTTCAAGGCGAGAAATGGCGGACACAATGCCGGAAATTGAGATGGAAACTCCCGTGATTACAATGGAGTCTCTGCTCTCACGGCAAAGGCCTCGTCGAAACGTGCACGGCATTGCTGCGGCGCTCCTGCCGTTTGAAGCCGATGAAAAGATCGCAGTGGAATCGTTTCAGAATCATCTGAGGTCAACACATCGCGCAGGACTGATGAACGCCGTGAACATGGATACCGGATACGTGAATTATCTTACTCACTCGGAAAAACTTGACGTACTGCGCTGGACGCGCGATGCGCTCGGAGAGGGCGTTCCATTCGTTGCGGGTGCGTATATTGAAGGACAGTCAGGCGAGATCGTTGATTTGTATCGCACGCAAATCGAGCCGATCGTTCGCGCGGGCGGCATTCCGATTCTCTTCCAAACGGCCCGTCTCCACGCGAAATCGCCGAAGGAAAAGGCCGACACATATCGAGCGATTTGCGAAGGCTATCCCCACGTGCTGGCGTTTGAATTAGGAAAAATGTTCGCGCCGAACGGCGAGATCTTCGACGAAGAGACCGTTCGCAGGCTTATGGACATCCCAGCCATCAAAGGGATGAAGCACTCCTCGCTCGATCGCCTCATCGAATTAAAGCGGCTTGCTCTACGTGACAAACACCGCCCTGATTTCCACATTTACACTGGAAATGATCTTGGCATCAACATGATCGAATACGGATCGGATTATTTGCTTGGGCTCGCGACTTTCGCACCGGAGAAATTCGCAGAACGGGACCGACTATGGGAAGCAGGCGATACAGCTTATTATGCGCTTTCGGATGCTCTGCAATATTTGGGCAATGTGGCTTTTAGAGCGCCCGTCCCTGCGTACAAACACTCGGCTGCAGTCTTTCTTCATTTGACCGGCAAAATTCCTACCGATCGTTCACATCAGAAAAATCCACCAAGACCCGCATGGGAACCAGAGATGCTTCGCGATTGCGCCGTGCGTCTCGGTTATGCCTTATAGCTGCCGTTTACTTGGTGACCTTCGTCACGAAGTACGTAATTCGCCTGCCGGGCTCCAGTGTCATCATGTGGGGCGTTTTTGGTGGGATGTAGATAACGTCGCCCGCACCCATTTTCGTTTGTGTGCCGCCGCTGATTCCAGACCCGCGAATTTCACCGGGCTGGATTTCCTTTCCGTCGACGATGGTGCCACCGACGGTTATCGTAACGCTACCTTGCGAAATCACAAGCACATCGGCTTGATTTGCGTGCCATTCCGCTTGGCCAGATCCTTCGCGATGCGCGATCATGAACGTGGTGTTGCCGTCGGTTGCGATGGTCTTGCTCGCTACCTTATGGGCATCGATCTTTCCAGAAAGCACTTTCCCCTGCGCCTCGATTTCAGACAGCTTCCAGACATGAAAGCCGGGTGCATCGGCACAAGGCGCGACTATAGGGACAATTAGCAACGCAGAGGCCGCGAGCCAAACACGTAGCCTCACATTGATACCTGGGATCATCTTCATTTATTACCTCGCGCCTTTTTATCTTTAGCTCCATCTCTGTCACACGATTTCGAGCGCTGGCATATTTACGCACCATTATTCAAGCAAGCAAGGTCGGCCCTCGATACAGCGACTGACTTTCATCAGGCGGCTATTGTGCCACCAGGAATGGCTGTCTGAAACCACTTGCTGAACCAACATTGCAACTCCGCCGCTTGGCAAAGGCGTGCGTCGCTTTGAACCTGAGCGAATTTCGCCTCGAGAATTCCGCGCGCTTGTGCGATCCATTTGAGCCCCCACGGCGTCGGCAATAACTCTAACTGATTCGCTATCTCACGAAGACATCGCCACGAATTGTCGAATTTCGCTGAAGCCGCGCATGCTCCCTGCGCGTAAAGTGGAAGGACCAACTCCGGCAGAACGCACGCAATTCCCGAAACGATGCCGTCGCAGACGTCCTCGCTGAGCGCGGGCCGCAGTGTCGGATCATTGCCCACCATCCGGCACGCGTCCGAACCGCGCTGCGTCAGGTCACGTAAGATATCCAGTGAACCGCCCGAGTCTTTGATGCCGACAATATTTGGTATGTCGGCGATGAGCGTACGAACTGTCTCTGGTTCGAGTCCGGTACTGAACTGCGGCAGATTGTACAAGAGTATCGGCAGGTGAGTTTCTGCCGCGACCGCTCTGCAGAATGCGTCCAGATCCTGCTGCTGATAGCGAAAGTAATATGGCATAGGCAAGAGTAGTCCGCTGGCGCCCTCTACTTCTGCAATCTCCGCCAATTCGCTAACGGTTGAAATGCTCGGCCCTCCAATCCCGCACAAAATTTGGGCTCTGCCGCTACTTGCCTGGCGAACGGCCTTGACCATCGCCTGTAGATGCCGCGGACGTGCCAGAGACAATTCGCCGGTTGCGCCATTCAATGCAAAGGAATCGATACCCTTTGAAAGGAGAAAGTGAACGAGCCGCATAAGCGCGGGGATATCTACGCTATCGTCTGCCTCCCGCGGCGTGAGTAACGCTGCAAAAACTCCGGAAAATTCCTTCACAGCCATGTGGATCTCCACAATTGAAACACGCTACTTCGGCACATCGGACAGAGGGAAGCGCACGTGGCGAATCGCTTTTCGCTGCCAAGTGTACGTGATCTCCAAATCGCCACTCGCTGCCTGGATAATTGCTGGATACGAATACTCGCCGGGCTGATCCTCTAGTGTGTAGAACATGCGGAAGTGTTCGCCATCTATCGACACGGCTAGATTCAGTGGCGAGCGCCCGCTTGCCGTGTTGTTATAAACAAGTACAACACGCCCGTCGCGAAGCACTACTGCATCGATTCCTGAATTGGGATTCGGCACGTCGAGTGCGCGTGGCTCGGTCCACGTAAGGCCGTTATCATACGAATCGGAGATGACTACACGGCCGATGTTTGCTGTAGAACGCGCGTAAAAACGGAGATGTTTCGGCCCGAGCAGGACAACCGACGGCTGGATGATCCCATAATTCGCGTTTGTATTGTATGCAGGTATCGCAGTCTCCGCCGTCTGTGAAGCACCCCTGCTGGCGTTGCTTGCGCTGACTCCCGGGACAAATGGCCCAATCTTCGCCCAAGTCTTGCCGTCATCCGTGCTGCGCTCAATCCACGCGGCCCACGTGCGGTAGGCTTCGATAGAAGATCCGGCGACAATCGTTCCGTTCTTCATCACAAGCGGCTTTGCGCGAATCGGGCCAAGAAGTCCGGCTGGCAAATGCTGCGCTGGGGACCACGTGTGCCCGTCGTCGTCACTATATTTTCGTGATGCCGCCCACTGCTGCGGGCTCGGTCCAAATTTGTAATAGAGCCAGAGCCGGCCAGCCGCGTCATGAAACAGCACCGGATTCCAGCTGGGAACACCATCTTCGCGCGCTAGCTCCACTGGCTCCGACCAGGAGCCGCCAGACATTCGCGCCGACCAGATCGCGACATCCGGTTTGCCCTCGGCCGTTCCGCCAAACCACGCCGCCAGGAGATCACCATTTTTCAATTGCACGATAGTCGATGCGTGGCTTGAGGCGAAGGAAACCGACCCAGGCTCAAAGATGAGTTCGCCTTTGGGCTGCGCAGCAGCCGCAGCAGCGCACACGGCAAACAGCGTGAGGGCGAGAAGTGTGACGAACCTTAGGGACGTTTTCATCTCGTGCGGGAGTATACCGCTTATGTCGGCAGCATGTCGACATGTTATGGGCTACATGCTATAACACACTCGTCATTAATGCCCTCCAAGGGACAAGTCCGGGCGCGCAGCCACTTCCGCGGCGGTTCTATTCGCGAGAAGGCTTATATTCACATCCAACAGCGTATTGCGACTGGCACGTTGGCGGCCGGCGCCTGCGTTTCTGAACTCGTATTGTCTAAAGAACTGAAGAGCAGCAGAGCGCCCATTCGCGAGGCGATGCACCGGCTCGCAGCGGAGGGCCTGCTCGAGCACAATCCTTCTGGCGGCATGGTGGTCGCGCTATTGAAGCGAGAAGACATCATCGAACTTTATGAATTGCGTGAAGCGTTAGAAGTCTATGCCATCGGCAAAGTGGCGCGCGCGGCGTTGCTTCCGTCAGACAAGTTGCGGTTGCAGCATTTGGTAGACGAAGTTTCAAATCTAAGCCGTGAACTCGAAAGAAGCAGCCGAAATGCACTGAACTCACGAGGAATGTCACGGTTCCTTGGGTGCGATCTCACTTTTCACGCGTTGCTGATAAGCATGGCTAGCAACTCCCGCCTTCAGAAAATCGTCAGCGACACGCGTCTCTTGATCAGAGTATTCGCAATTCGTCGCGAAGGTCATGACGCTGCAGCACTCAAAAGCATTCACCGTTACCACCAGCAAATCCTCGATGCGGTCGCAAAACAACAGCCCGAAGCCGCAATGGCCGTGCTCGCCGAACACATCCGCGCAAGCCGGCGGGAACGGCTGGACGAATACGATCGGTGGAAGCGCGAGATGAGCTTGCTCGAGAGCGAACGCGCCGTTTTCGATCCTCGCGGAACGGCGCAGCGGGCATGATTGGTGCTCCATTTGTAAAGTCGCGGCAGGATTCTTCTTATAAATGGCTGCTCATCGGCATGTTATGGTTCGTCTGCTTTTTCAACTATGCCGACCGGCAGGCAGTCTTTTCCGTCTTCCCTCTGCTAAAAGACCAGATGCATCTCTCCAACGTGCAGCTCGGAATCATCGGCGGTGCGTTCACATGGATGTACGCCCTCTTTGGGCCGTTTGCCGGCTCATTATGCGACCGCCTGCCGCGGAAAACGCTGATTCTTGGAGCGCTAATCTTTTGGTCGCTTATCACAGCGGCCACTTCAATCTGTCGCGATTATTCGCAGCTTATTGCCGTTCGCGCGTTTAGCGGACTAGGCGAAGCGTTCTATTTTCCAGCGGCAATGTCGATTATCAGCGACTTTCACGGTGTAAATACCCGGTCCCGCGCCATGTCGTGGCATCAATCCGGAGTCTACGCAGGGACAATTGCCGGCGGAAGCCTCTCCGGGTTCTTCGGCCAGTACTACGGATGGCAATCAAGCTTTGTCTTCTTCGGCGGTGCGGGAATTCTGCTCGCTATCATTCTGTGGAGCCTGTTGAAGGAGCCGGCGCGTGGCATGTCTGAGGCCCCCTGCGCGAAAGAAACCCCGGAAACACAGTCGGCGACGCCCCAACCTCAGCGCCAAGGCGGCTTGCTGCACGGTTTAGCCGATGTGCTGCAAAATCCGATGGCGCTGCTCCTGATTGCCGTCTTCATTGGAGCGAACTTCGTGGCCGTGGTCTTTCTCACCTGGATGCCCACGTTTCTCTACACCAAATTTCACATGAGCCTCTCGATGGCAGGCCTGAACGCGACGGTGTACATTCAGATTGCTTCCGTACTCGGTGTGATCTCCGGCGGTATTCTTGCGGACGCATTTGTAAAGAAAATGGCTGGGGGCCGCATGCTCGCACAATCGATTGGCCTTCTTGTCGGTGTTCCGTTTGTCTTTCTCACGGGCTGGACCACGTCTGTAGCTGTGCTCATCGCAGCCATGATCGGATTCGGCTATTTCAAAGGTCTTTACGATGCAAATATTTTCGCAAGCCTGTATGACGTGGTCCCTGTTCAGCTGCGTGGAGCAGCGGCAGGCACGCTCAACTCACTAGGCTGGCTTGGCGCAGGGTTCGCGCCCGTCGCAATTGCCGTTTCGGCTGCGTACTTCGGAATGAGCGCAAGCATAAGCGCGACCGCCGTCATTTACGTGCTGATTGGGCTGCTTTTGGTCACAGGTGTGGTGCGCCAAAACCGGAAGACTCTCCCAAAATCACAATAAGCCGTGCCGTCTCAAATCGCGTCAGCCACTGCCTTTTGCCTCTGCTCGCCAAGTCCCTCAACGCCAAGCCTCATCAAATTGCCCGGACGCAAAAACATCGGCGGCTTTTTCCCTCCGCCAACTCCGGGTGGAGTTCCGGTCGAAATAATATCGCCCGGCTGTAGGCTCATAAATCTGCTCAAGTAACTCACCAGAAACGCGACGCCAAAGACCATCGTCGCTGTCGTGCCGCTCTGCTCGCGTTTGCCATCAACTTCTAACCACAATCCAAGTTTTTGCGGATCGGACACTTCATCCGCGGTAACAAGCCATGGTCCAATCGGCCCAAAAGTGTCCGCGCTCTTTCCCTTCACCCATTGACCGGTGCCTTCGAGTTGAAACGCGCGCTCGGACACGTCATTTACAACACAATATCCCGCCACATGCTCTAGCGCCTTCTCCTGGCTTACATATTTCGAGAATTTGCCGATCACCACGCCGAGCTCAACTTCCCAATCCGTCTTTTCCGATCCGCGCGGAATCACGACATTGTCATTCGGACCGCAAATGGCCGAGGTGGCCTTCATAAAAATAATCGGCTCGCGCGGTACCGCCATTCCCGATTCAGCAGCATGGTCGGAATAGTTAAGGCCAATGCAAATGAACTTACCGACCCTACCGACACAGGGGCCCAGCCGAACCGCCTCGTTCACGCGCGGCAACTTTTCCGTATCGAGAGTCCGCAGCTTGTCCATCCCTACAGGCATCAGCGATTCGCCCGCAATGTCCGCAATTACGCCGGACAAATCTCGGATTGTTCCATCGGCGGCCAGAATTCCCGGTCTTTCGCGACCGGCATCGCCATACCGCAACAGTTTCATATTTCCTCCGATTTACGTGCTTCGCTCACGTCGTCCATCCGCCATCGATCACATGGATCTGGCCGGTAGTAAAACTCGATTCGTCTGATGCGAGATACACCGCGAGAGCCGCAATTTCCTCGGGCCGCCCAACTCGCCCCATCGGCTGCCGCGAGATGAAATCCGAACGCGTCTTCTCGACGTCGCTTCCAAGCGCTGCGATCCGTTCGTCGAGCGACGGCGTCTGCACCGTTCCAGGGCAGATCGCGTTGCAGCGAATGCCTTTGCCCACGAAATCAGCCGCGATCGATTTTGTTAACCCGATAATCGCAGCCTTCGATGCGGTGTAAACGAACCGATTCGGGATCCCCTTCACGCTGGAAGCGATCGAAGACATGTTGATGATATTCCCACGACCTGCCGCCAACATTGCGGGTAAAAACGCGCGGCACATCTGGTACATCGATTTCACATTTAGATCGAATGAAAAGTCCCAATCCTTTTCGGCACAATCCAAAATCGTTCCCTGATGCACGAAGCCAGCGCAATTGAACAGCACATTGATCGCGCCTAACTCCTTCGCGATGCTCTCCACAGCATGCAAATCACGCACATTTAGAAGCTGCGTGCGTAGGTTCGATCGTCCGGTAGCAAGCTCGCCGAGCGCAGCTTCGTTGATATCGGTGGCCCAAACGGATGCGCCCTCATCTGCAAATGCGAGGGCCGTCGCACGCCCAATTCCCTGCGCGGCTGCCGTAATCACCGCCGTCTTACCAGCGAGCCTTCCACCCATTCGTCTTCAATCCTTTCGCAAATCGAATGCCCAATAGCCTCTCTAGAGGGAGGAAAAGCCGCCAGGAATTCTTTCCCGCGAATCCCAGCGACGCTCCCATTGTTTCGCCTGACAAAAAGGCGTGCTAATGAGACTCCCGCGGGACCGCATCTCCCCGGCAGCCAATCAGGAAATCAAAATCGGCGCCGCAGTTCGCTTGCTGCACATGATCCGCATACAGCTTCTGATAACCGCCGTCCATGGCGGGCGCAGGTCGCTTCCATGCGATTCGTCTTTTATTCAAAATCTCTTCGCTTACATCCAGGTGCAACCTGCGCCCTGGGACATCAAGCTCGATGAAATCTCCGTCTTGCACTAGCGCCAAATTTCCGCCGACCGCAGCCTCAGGACACACATGCAACACAACCGTGCCATAAGCTGTGCCACTCATTCTGGCGTCCGAAATTCGCACCATGTCCGTGACGCCCTTTTGCAAAATTTTTGGCGGCAGTGCCATATTGCCCACTTCCGGCATTCCAGGATAGCCTTTCGGCCCGCAATTTTTCATTACCAAGATGCAGGTTTCGTCCACGTCGAGCGCGGGGTCTTTCACGCGCTCGTTGTAGTGCTCGATATTTTCGAAAACGACGGCACGCCCACGATGCTTGAGTAGTTTTGGAGAAGCCGCCGAGGGCTTGAGGACAGCCCCGTCCGGCGCCAGATTTCCGCGCAGGACCGCAACTCCACCGCTCGCCACTAAGGGCTTATCGAAAGAACGGATCACCTCTGCATTCCAGTTCGGGGCATCCTTGCAATTCTCTGTTAAAGTCTTTCCATTCACAGTTACAGCATCCCGGTGAAGCATTCCATGTTCATCCAACGTGCGAATAACAGCCGGCAATCCGCCCGCGTAGTAAAAATCCTCCATCAAGAATCGCCCTGAGGGCATCAAGTCAACGAGCGTCGGCACGTCACGTCCGAGCCGGTCCCACTCTTCGAGCGTTACCTTCACGCCCACGCGGCCTGCCATCGCCAAATGATGGATCACCGCATTAGTTGAACCGCCAATGGCCGCGTTCACGCGAATCGCGTTTTCGAATGCCTTGCGCGTCAGGATCGTGGAAATCCGCATGTCTTCGCGTGCCATCTCAACGATTCGTCGGCCAGCCATGTGGGCCAGAGCGGATCTGCGTGAATCGGCCGCCGGAATTGCGGCATTCCCCGGTAGGCCGAGCCCGAGCGCCTCGACCATGGATGCCATCGTGGATGCCGTGCCCATCGTCATGCAGTGGCCCGCTGAGCGAGACATGCATGTTTCCGCCTCGCGAAATTCCTTCTCGGACATGGTACCGGCCTTCACCATGGCGTCGAATCGCCACACGTCCGTGCCCGAACCGATGTTGCGACCGCAGTATTTTCCGTTGAGCATCGGCCCGCCGGAGACCACAATCGCGGGCACATCGCAACTGGCAGCGCCCATTACCAGGGCCGGTGTGGTCTTATCGCATCCGCATAGAAGCACCACGGCATCTATCGGATTCGCGCGAATTGATTCTTCTACGTCCATGCTGACCAAATTGCGAAAGAGCATCGCCGTGGGGCGCATGTTCGTTTCGCCCAGCGAGGTCACGGGAAATTCGAGCGGAAACCCGCCCGCTTCCCACACGCCGCGTTTTACGCACTCGGCGATCTCACGGAAATGTGCATTGCACGGAGTTAGCTCCGACCATGTATTGCAGATCCCGATTACTGGCCGTCCGTCAAAGACCTCCGGCGGAAATCCGCGCATCCAACTGCGATGCAGAAATCCATCTTTGTCCATGCGCCCAAACCAAGCTGCTGATCGAAACGTCTTCTTCATATCATCATCCACCAGTGGAATTGCTCACCACGTTGCCAACGACACATCTGCCGTCGCTTGCTTGCGGCGGGTCCATCCACTCATCTATTTCGCCCGATAAGGCCAAATCGCCTGTGTAAACGTCGCACCATCCACATAAATGGTCTGCCCGCTAATATACGACGCCTCTGAACTCGCCAGAAACACAGCCGCTTGCCCTATATCCTGAGGCAGGCCAACGCGTCCTATCGGAGTCGCCTCTCCCCAAATTTTCTCGTAGTCGCCGCCTTCCGCCTTCGTCCTCTCCACAAGGATCGCGCCAGGTGCGATGCAATTCACGCGAATTCCATAGCTGCCCAACTCGACCGCCGCGACTTTCGTGAGCATCTCAATCCCACCCTTGCTTGCTGTATAAGCGATGAGGCGCGGGAACGGCACCTTATTGCACGCCGATCCTATGTTTATGATTGCGCCGCCCGCATGTTCCTTCATATGCCGTGCTGCCATCTGCGTGCAGAGAAAGCATCCCTTCAAATTCGTGCGGATGTCGCGATCCCAATCTTCCTCTTTCAATTCGAGCAGAGGGGACCAGCTCTGTACTCCCGCGTTGTTCACCAGAATGTCGAGCTTCGAGAATCTATTCAACATCTCATCGAAAATCCGCCGTACGTCGGCGCTCAAACCGATGTCGCCCATCGCCGCAAACGCATCTACACCAAACGCACGCGCCTCTTCAATCGTTTGTGCGACACCCTCTGAATCCGCATGTGAATTCACAGCTACGCTGCAACCGGCCCGCGCCAGTTCGAGCGCGATTCCTTTGCCCACACCCGAGCTCGATCCGGTTACTAATGCCGTTCGCTTCTGCAGATTCACAGTTCCGTTCCTGCGCTTTCAGGATGCAAAATGAATTCGCGACCGAAATTCCGGCCGTCCGTTAATACCTTCGATCTTCGTGCGATAGAGCCCGCCGCCTCGGTGCAGTTTCAGATCATAACCAGGTGGTTGCAAGGGATCGGGTTCTGAGTTCGCTGCGGAGGTCACATACATTTCGTCGAGCTTCGGTCCGCCGAACGTAATTGACGAAGTCTGCTTCGCCGGGAGAAATACTTCGCGTTCCAGCTTTCCGTTCGGTGTATAGCGCTGCAATCGGCCGCCGTACCAGAGTGCTGTCCAAACGAATCCTTCGGCATCCACGGTCATTCCGTCCGGCAATCCAATCTTTCGCAGAATCTTTGCGAAGGTCCGTTTCCTGCTCAGGTCGCCCGTGCGGCGATCGTAATCGAACAAATAAATGCGCCGAGCGAACGAATCCGTGAAATACATCCCGCTAAGATCAGCCGTGAAGCCCATACCATTCGCGCATCCAATACCCCTCATCATTTCGGTGACGCGTCCGTTCGTATCAAATCGTAAAAGGCGTCCTTTGCCGCCGCCAAGGGTCCCGGCGAAGACGCGACCTTCCGGATCGGCGATCACGTCATTAAAGCGCTCGTTTCCCGGACACGCATCGCGCGCAACCTCACGTACAGCTCCACTGTTCGCAAGCACGGCAACGCAGCCATCCTGGAACAACAGCAGTGAACCATCATGCTGTATCGTGAATCCGCCTGTAACGCGCGTTCGCAAGATCACATGGTATTTTGCAGCCGCAGGATCATACCCATAAATTACGCCGCGCGGAATATCCACGAAGAGCAGCAGGCCCCGCTCCGCGCACCAAAGGGGGTTCTCGCCGGTATGACAATCCAGCGGTGCAACTAACTCTACATTTGCGTCTGCCACGAATTTCCCCTAGCGAGAGAAACTCTGTCTCACGCATTTTCCTTCGGGTGGAAATCCTAACAGAAAGAGAGTCTGCCCGATTGCCTTTACCACAAGTTGCGAGCTCTACGCTACGCTAGCGCAGGTAAACTTGAAGATGTTGCCCGGTGCGAATACTCGTGGAATGGCCCATGCCGTTCGCTCGTTGAATCGAGCCGATCGTGGTGTGGTAACGCCGCGCGAGCAAGCCGAGCGTCTCGCCGCGCCGAACTCGGTGAATAACGTATTTCCGACGAAACGTGGCCTCCCGAATGCGGAGCACCATCCCGGGTTTTAACTGCTGATCCCATAACAGGTTATCCCTCACAATTGCCCAAGGATCGATTTTCATCCGCTGCGCAATGTCCGAGAGATCGTCATCTTTCGCTACGCGATATGTCCTGAATTTTTTTGGCGCCTGCAGAGGAATTTGCAGCAGAGTGCCCGGCGCAATGTCCTCGACAAGGTCCAGGTCGTTGGCGTCGCGAAGAGCGTCCGGATCGACGCCCAAGGCAAAGGCGAGGCTGATCGGATTGTCGCCGAGGCGAGTTCTGTAATATAGCGCGCCATCGTTAATCTGAAAGAGATTTGTCTGCGGCTCTGGTGGGTATGCGATGCGATAGCCGGGCCGCAAAGTGCGCGTCGCTAAAAATGGGTTGTACAGGCGCAATTGAACCAGCGGAAGTTTTAGCTTCCGCGAGAGGTCCCACCAATCGTCGCCGGATTGAACTATCGCGATGTGGAGCAGGCTTGCTTGTTGCCGAACCTCTGTCCCGTACTTCTCGAGTACAGCGCGGTAGCCGCTGACGCCTACGACATACTGCCGGGTTTCCAACGGCATGATTCGACCACGCGCCACTCTTGTCGGTCCACCATTGTATGCTGCCTCCGCATCATCTTCGCTCCCGAACCATTGCACAAGCTGGCCCAGGTATTTGATTCCGGCCTCAATATTAGTCCGCACTCGAAGCGAGTGGAATGTGGAAGGCATCAGTTGGAAATACCCGCGCGCTCCCGCCACCGACCTCAGCCCCGGGTTACCCCCGGACTCATACATGCATACCGCCCGCGCAAGCGCGACGTTCACATCGTATTTTTCGGAATATGCTTTCACATTCTCATCGATCAGCATCACCTTTCGATACATGCCCAGGAACGATGGCGAAAACTGTTGCCCCGGAACAATCCGGACTGCACCCGGTACTTCGACGTTTTCTTGCAGCGCCAGTCGCCCATACGTGGACGAAGTGAGCAAGATCAACGCGCTCGCCAGAACTATGAGTTTAGAAACGCACCGACACCCTATTCCCGTGTACGACACTGTGATCTCCCCATTCATAATGTAGTCTCATCACTTCGACTGCTAAATCGCTCGACGACACTTCTTTGCGGCCTCACGCCCCGACGATTGCGGCGTCCTTCATGCACGCTGCGAACCAGGCATCCAAAAAGTCGCTTACCTCTTGCAACGAGTTCATCCATAGGTCCGCTGCTGTTTTTCGCAGCTCGGTTCGAACGAGGATCGCCATATCTTGCGGGCGTAGAACCTTAAAGGCATCCTCGTCCGGTTCGTCATCTCCTAAATATGCGGCCGTGCTGTCTGCGGTGGCGTCTTCCAGAGATCCAAGCACCGCCGTTGCTTTCGTATAACGCGCTACGCGCAACTCCACTCCGCCATCAAACCTCACCAGCCGCAAGCCCTCCCGTCCGGCTTCGCTCGAAAGCGCCGCAAGGGTAGTTTCTAGGTCCCTTTTCATGTCCGTGATGGGCAGACCCCTCCAATGAACAGCCAGTGATCCCGGCTTCTGTTCGAGCCATCCACGCACTTGCGCAGCGCGGAGCGACGCCTTCGCCATCGCGATCCTGCGCAACTGCTCGCCGCGTATCGGAAACTGTTCGTAGTCGCCATCTGGTCTCAGCCGCTCGATTCCCTGCGTGCCCCAGATCTCCGGAGCAGGTGTCAGTGGAATCATGCGCCGCAGGCATCGCGCCCTCCTTCCAGTCACGATCACCACACGAGTGTTGGTTTGATCGATCAGGCGCTGCAAGCGGGCGAGAATGCCCATATCTGCCATAGCCCTGCTCGGATCTGGATCAAATGGCGCGATCGTCCCGTCGTAATCAAGAAACAGGAAACGTTCACTGGACAAAGATAGGCGACGCCAAAAATCGGCCGGTGACTTCTGACGGTTCAAGACAAGCATTTTTCTGTCTCCGAGGCTGTGCAATAGGAGAATCGGCCGCGGAATCGCGGACCTAAGAACGGGTTTTGGAGACAGGTGCTAACAAAGGAAGGTGCAGTTCAAGTCGAAAAGACTACGCCGCTGAAGAAAGCTCAGATGGCTCCCATAATCGGAATCGACAAAGCCGCGGCAGTACGCATATCGAGAAATCGCGACAGACACTGCATCCGTTACCAGAAATACGCAGAGGCCAAGAGAAAGGAAGAGTATCTGGGCGGCTCTTGATGCGCGCAGTGCGGATGGCGCCAGACTAAGCGAAGGTGCGATCAGAACAAAGAGCACGGCCAAGACGATGGCTATTGCAACCACCGAACGCAGCCCCGATTTCTTCTTTATCCGCATCATCTCGATTCTGCTGGCGCGATGATAACTCCTACTCGCGTCCGCTACCAAGACGGAATTCGTCGCTTGTCACTTTTTAAACATCAAATCGGCAAATACCGGCCTTGAAACACGCCTACCTGCTGCTTGGTGCGCAAGTTGAAAACACGCCGCTGGAAATAACTAGTACGGAATTTTATTGGGCTTCTCTTCCCACACGCGAAAGGCCTCCAAAGCTTCTTCGCGCATCATTTGAACCATGGGAATACTACGGTGTTGCGGAGGAACCGGAAGCTCACGATAGATAAAAGAATCGTCAAAACCAACACGCGAGGCATCCGCAGCAGACCCGGCGAAATAGACCCGGACAGGACGCACCCAGTAGATCGCACCAAGGCACATGGGGCACGGCTCACAAGAAGCGTAGAGATCGAACCCGTTCAGTTGGAAGAGCCCCAGTTTGGCACACGCAGCACGAATTGCCACAATTTCAGCATGAGCCGTCGGATCGTTCGTAGTTGTTACGCGATTTGTGCCTTCCGCGATAATTACTCCATCTTTTACAACAACAGCACCGAAGGGTCCGCCGCGCCCGGAGCGCGCATTTTCAATCGCCAGTTCAATCGCACGAGCCATGAACGGACTTTCCATCACGCGAGTATACCTGTGGGAGACAAAAGGACGAAACAACGGGGTGGTTAGCGAAAATGCAGAAGGCGCCAGATCAAGTCGGGCGCCTTCGCTAATTGATGATCGTTCCGTTTAGCTTGCCGCGACGGCCTTACGTCCCGGGAACCGCGCCGCGGACCCGAGTTCCTCCTCAATACGGAGTAGTTGGTTATATTTCGCAATGCGGTCCGTACGCGAAGCTGAGCCCGTCTTAATCTGACCGGTTCCCATCGCTACGGCAAAGTCCGCAATGAATGGATCCTCCGTCTCCCCGGAACGGTGCGAAACAATCGCCGCATATTTAGCTTTTTTCGCCATCTCCACGGCTTCGATGGTTTCTGTAACGCTGCCGATCTGGTTGAGCTTGATCAGAATGGAGTTCGCGATGCCTTCCGAAATCCCGCGCGCGAAAATCTTTGGATTCGTAACGAACGCATCGTCGCCGACGAGTTGAATTTTGCCTCCCAGAGCCTTCGTGGCAAGTTTCCAACCCTCCCAGTCGTTCTCCGCAAGAC
>JBOGMU010000116.1:0-6165 GCA_050746865.1 Candidatus Acidiferrales bacterium | reverse complement strand
ACGCCTGCCGAAGAAAAAATGATCACGGGCTACATGTTCCTCACCCAGAAGCCGATGCTTTACGTACTGAATCTCGGCGACGAAGAAGCGGGCGAAATCGATCATGTGATCGAGAAATACAAATTAGAGAAGCTGACGACGAAACCGCACACAGCCGTCGTCCCATTCTGCGGAAAAATCGAGGCCGAATTGGCGGAGTTGGACGACGCTGAGGCGGCGGAAATGATGAAAGAGTTCGGGCTGAAAGAATCGGGACGCGACCGGCTGATTCAGGCGACGTACAGACTGCTTGGCTTGATTTCCTTCCTGACCTGCGGCGAGCCGGAATGCCGGGCGTGGACGATTGAACGTGGAATGACGGCTCCGCAAGCCGCGGGCGCGATTCACAGCGATATCGAGCGCGGATTCATCAAGGCGGACGTGGTGAATTGGGAGAATCTGCTGGTGGCCGGGAGTTTCGCGGCAGCGAAGGAAAAGGCGCAAGTGAAGCTCGAAGGGAAAGAGTACATCGTGCAGGATGGCGATGTGATTTTGTTCCGCCACTCTGGATAAAAGCGATAGCTAGTGGCTGGCACGGACAAATTCGCGGCACGGACGGTTCCAGGGAGTGAGTTCAAGCGAGGGAATGCGGATTTTGCTAGCCGGGCTGCTCGGGGTTGTGGCGGCCGCGGCGAATCTTTTGGGCGGCGTGCTCGTCGCGCATCGACAATGGTCGCGGCGATATTTGAAATATTTCATCGCGCTTGGCGCGGGTTTCATGCTCGCAACGGCGCTGATCGAGATGGTTCCCGAATCCGTGAAGCTGCGCGCGGGCCGACCGGATGCGTTTTTCGGGGGCACGGATGCGGTTTTTATTTTGGTGCTCGCCGGATATTTTGTAGTCCACTTCTTTGAGCACACCGTCGCACCGCACTTTCACTTCGGGGAAGAGACGCATCACGAAGAAGTCCATGGCGCGCATGCCAGTTACACGGCGCTACTAGGCTTAGTAATCCACACATTTTTCGACGGCGTGGCGATTGCGTCAGGGTTGTTAGTTTCCACTTGGCTCGGCGGAGTCATCTTCCTGGCAATTTTCCTGCACAAAATTCCAGAGGGATTCACAGTCGCCTCGATTATGTTGGCCAGTGGACAGAGCAAGATGGCCGCGCTGACCTCATCCGTAATTCTAGGCGCAGCGACGTTGGCTGGCGTGGCGCTGATGTTCGTGTTGCGGGGCACGTTGGCGGATGCGTTGCCGTTCTCGGCCGGCGTGACATTGTATGTGGCTGCGTCAGACCTCATCCCGGAAGTGAATCATGAGCCGGGCGTGGGGATGGCCATTCTCGTGTTTCTTGGCGTGGCGGTGATGGTGGCGCTCAAAGCGATTTTTCATTTGTAAGCGCGGAAAAGCGAAATCCGGGAGATAAGCGCACCGCAAAAGGGGCCCAAAAGACGACAGGCAGGCGCAGAGAACGGAGGGAGAACGCAGAGAAGGTCAAGACCTAGAGGGTCCTTCGCTTCGCCCAGGATGGCGGCAACTTCGTAATTCCGAGTTCGCGTCAGAATTCGGAGATGGCTGATTCATTGACGGTTGCGTGCTGAACCGAAGGTGTGACGGCGCCGAGGAAGACGAACTTGAGTAGCATGAGAACCATAACGATCGAGCAGAGAGAGCAGACGCCGGGCCAGCCGTAGAGTTTCCATGCATAGGCGCCCAGGATTGAGCCGATCGCACCACCGGCGAAATAGCAGACCATGTAAAACATGTTGAGCCGGCTGCGGGCGTCAGCCGCGAGGCCGTAGATGCGCGTCTGATTAGAGACGTGGCAGGCCTGGGTGCCGAAATCCATAAGCAGCACGCCTACGATCAAGCCAAAAAGCATTTTCCCCACTACGCCAAGAACGACATACGAGGCGAGCAGCAGGACAAGAGAGAATCCGATCGTGTAGCGTGGGCCGCGCCGGTCGGCGAGGCGGCCGATGATGGGTGCGCCGGCGGCTCCTGCTGCGCCGACGAGGCCAAGGAGACCGGCGGCCTGCGCGGGGTAGCGGTAATGATACGGAGTTTGTTCGAGCAGGAAGACGAGGGTCGTCCAGAAGGCGCTGAAGCAGCAGAAAGCCGCCGAGCCGAAGAGGGCGGACTCGCGCAAGGCGGCGTGTTCGCGCACCAGAGCGACGGTCGACTTCAGCAGTGAGAAATAAGGGAGCTTGGCCGTCGGTTCGCCGCGCGGCAACAGGAATTGAACGAAAGCACAGACGAAAGCGATGAGCACCGCGGCGATGGCGTAAACAGTGCGCCACCCAAGATGAGCGCCGACGAAGCCGCTGAACGTTCGCGCGAGAAGCACACCAAGAAGAATGCCGCTGAAAACGGAGCCGACTACGCGTCCACGGTCCTTAGGCGGAGCGAGGTGTGCAGCGAATGGGACGAACACGTGCACCGTCGCACCCATGAGGCCGATGCCAAACGAGGCAAGGGCGAGCCAGAGAACGTTGCGAGCGAGCGCTGTCAGTATGAGGGCGATGACCGCGCCAGCTAGCATCCAAGTGATCAGGGAACGACGCTCGTGACTGTCGCCGAGCGGGACGAACAGCAGCATGCCAAAGCAGGTGCCAACCTGCGTGATCATGGCGATTGCGCCCGCGCCGGTGGAGGTGAGTCCAAACGTATGGGCGATGATCGCCAAAAGAGGTTGAATGTAGTAGATGTTTGCAACAACTACGCCCGTGCTGGCAGCCATAAACCAGACGGTGGTGCGGCGAAGCGGTGCTGGCGCGTCGTCCTTAACTGTGGCAACTGTTGCGGCCATAACGATTTGATTCGCTACTCTGCCATAAGTCGCGCTCGGAGTGGGGCGAAGTGTGGCCACCTTGCTAAGTGCTTGGTGTCTCGTGGCTTACGGAATACCAAGAGTATAAGGCACCAAAACAGGTTCTTCGTGTCGGCCATGATGACGTCGATCGGTTTCGTTCGCGGGCCACAACTTTATGAGGGTAGAGGTGTTAGATACACTGTGGAGGCCATGACTAGGACCGACGTCCAATTGATGCTGGACGTGAAGGCAGGGGACGAGTCGTCTTTTGACTTCCTTCTGCAGAAGTATCGGTCTCCATTGGTGAATTTTCTTTATCGTATGGTTCGGGACACGGCAACGGCGGAAGATCTGGCGCAGGAAGTTTTTCTGCGAGTATATCGGGCGCGAAAACAGTACACTCCCACCGCAAAATTCACGACCTGGCTGTTCCGAATCGCGACAAATCTGGCGCTCAATTCGGTAAGAGATACTCGATACAAGAAGCTATCGGTATCCATCGATGCCTCGACGGATGCGGAGGAGGCGCCGCCGCTAGAATTGCCAGCACGGGAGTTGCGTATCGATCAGAAGATGATCGAGCGCGACCGGACGGAGCTAATCCGCAAGGCGGTATGGGCATTGCCGGAAAAGCAGCGCGCAGCCGTGCTGCTACACAAGTACGAAGAGATGGATTATGCCGAGATATCGAAAGTTTTGGAGTGCTCGGAGAGCGCCCTAAAGTCGCTGCTTTTTCGGGCGTACGAGACGCTGCGGGTGCAATTGGCGCCGCTGGTGGCACAAGCAGTCGCGCGAGAAACGAAGGAAGGAAGAGCGTTATGAATTGCAATGACGTTTCCAAAGGACTGGTCGCTTATCTCGACCGGCGGGCGAATTCCGCCGAACGGCAAGAGATCGAGCAGCATTTGACGGCGTGCGCCGATTGCCGGACGCGTGCGGAACAGTTTCGAGCGCTGTGGGGCGTAATGGACGAGTTGCCTGTGATCGAGCCGTCGTTTGGCTTCGATGGCCGCGTGCGGCAGCGCGTAGCGGCTGAACCGCAGCGGAGATGGTTTGGATGGATCGTTCCGCAGCCACGATTGGCGCTTTCGGCGGCTTTGCTGGCTGTACTGACCGTGTGGATGGTGAAAACGTCGCCCGTGAACACGCACACTGAAACGACGACGGCTTCCGTGCAGCAGGAAGACTTCAACGCCATCCAGAATCTCGACGTGCTGGAGAACTACGACGTGGTGACGAGTATGGATGCGCTGTCGGAGCTCGCCCCAATGGGTACGCCGGACAGCGGTATGAACTCTCAGAAGACAGGTGCAGCGACGGCGGAGTAAGCGAGGTTGTTTAATTCAATGCGACGGGATTGGCTGAATTTTGCGCTCGGGATCGTGATGACTTTAGGGCTCACGATGCTTCCGGCGCAGTCCGCCTTGGCGCAGCGGGGACGGCTGAGGGAAGCGGCCCAGCAGCGGCGTGCAGCCGCGGGACAGAGAAGGGCAGAGAAGGCGAATCCGCCGGCGAAGCCGAATATGCGGGGCATGGAGGGCCTGCCGCCGAAGTGGGTCGAAAACCTTCAGAATATGCCGCCGGGTGAGCAGGAACGTTTCATGCAGAACGATGAGCGTTTCAGGAATCTCTCGTCGGCGCGCCAACAGCAGATCCGGAACAACCTCGAGCGATGGAATCGCTTGACCCCCGAACAGCAGGAAGAGCTGCGAAAGCGAGCTCAGGTGTTAGCGCAGATGACTCCCGACCAGCGCCAGTATTTCCGGAACGCCGTACTGCCGAAATGGCAGGGGATGCCTCTGGCTCGACGGCAGGCCATCAACCGTCATCTGGCAATTCTTCAGCGCATGAGCCCGGAAACGCAGAAGTCCGCGTTGAACGATCCGAAATTTATGCAGGGGCTCAGTCCGGATGAGCAGAACATGCTGCGCGACTTGAATTCACTGCGGAATTCTAGTCCCGTGCCGGACGAACAATCGCAATAAACGAACCTCACCAGTAGGTCTCTACCGAAATCCCGACGCCTAATCATCAGATTTCGCGACAGGGGTTTATTGACTTTTAGAAAACATTCTGCTGTTTTGCCGGATATAAAGCGCAATGGCTGGCGGAAAGACTTGCGCGAACATACTAGGAATAGTATTTTCGGGCTCCGCTTGAACAAAAATTAGAAAGTGCGGCACCCCGCTGCATTTCCACAAAAACTTTTCAAAAACCTCACATTCTTCTTGACAAGAAGCACAACCCATCTACAATCGCGGTACGAAGTGGGATAAAGTGGCGAAAAGTGGTAAGAAGTGAGGGCCAGTGGCAGGAGCGAAATATAGCGTGATTTCGATCCTCAGTATGTGGGCTGGCGGTTTGAAGGGCTTCGATGCTGCGCGGCAACTATCTGGCGACGGTGGACGAAAAAGGCCGGGTGAAAATCCCGTCCGATTTTCTCGCACAGATGCAGAAGAGCGGCGCGAAGTTCTACGTAACAAGCGCGAAGGGCGATCACGCCAGGGTCTATCCCATGAAGGCATGGGAAGAAATCGAAAAGAAGCTGGCAAAATTATCCTCTCACAACAGCGCCAAGCAGAAATTTCTGGCGCGCACAAATTATTACGGTCAGGTGGTGGAGGTGGATGGGCAGGGGCGAATTCTTATTCCACCTGTTTTGCGGGAATCGGCGGAGATGAAGGGCGAAGTGGATGTCCAGGGGCAATTGACGTACCTGGAAATCTGGAATCACGCCAGATTCCTCGATCAAATGAACCGTAACCCGATCACGGCGGAAGACGAAAAGGCTTGGGACGAGATGGGCGTTTAGGCGTTGAGCGTGCTGCACACGCCGGTGCTGGCTGCGGAAGCGATCGGATGGCTCCGCGTTCGGCCTGAAGGAACGTACCTGGACGCGACGACAGGAACGGCGGGGCATTCGATAGAAATTGCCCGGCAGCTGACCTCAGGGCGGTTGATTTGTATCGACCGGGACCCACAGGCGCTCGAGATAGCTCGGGAACGGCTGAAAGAGTTTGGAGAAAGGGTGATGCTGGTGCACGCAGAGTTTTCGCAAATCGGCGACGTGGCAAGAGAGCACGGGGGGTTCGATGGCGTGCTCGCCGATCTGGGAATTTCTTCGCTGGAGCTGGATAGCCCGGAGCGGGGATTCTCATTCCGCTACGCAGCTGATCTAGATATGCGCATGAACCCCAACGCCGAGTTGACGGCGGCAGAGATTGTGAACGAATGGCCGGAAAAGCAGTTGGCCGATCTTCTCTACCACAAGGCAGAGGAGACCGATTCACGCAGAATCGCCCGGGCGATCGTGAGAGCGCGACCGATTCGCGACACCGAACACCTGGCAACGGTTGTGGCAGGGGTACGA
>JBOGMU010000115.1:0-10053 GCA_050746865.1 Candidatus Acidiferrales bacterium | reverse complement strand
TGCTGCCTGTAGAGGGAATGCTTACCATCGCGCTTGGCGAAGAGAACTTCGCCTGGGGATGAGCGCGAATTACCGGAAACCGTCTCCCGGCCAGGATGCGCCGGCCGCTCGCCGAATCTGCTGCGCGAAATCTTCCCGGAAGCCGAACGTAACCGGCGTTTCGCGGCCAATCTGAAATTGTACGACATTCCAGAACAGAACCTTCTTGCGCGAGATCGAAATTTCATTCCACGGAATAAGAAGCGCCGGATGCCCGATGAGAAACGGCGGCAGCATCGCCATATATAGCCCCATAGGATTGGCCGCAATCGTCAGGCAGTTGTTGTAATTCGAGCCGTATCTTGCCGTCGCGCTCTTAAAACGCCAGCGCTCAGCCGGAAACTCGCCATCCAGCGAAAATCTCTCCGCGAGCCGATGCCAGCCCGTCATCCTGCTCACCAGCATTCCGGTAACAATCCAGCAAAACACAAAGAGCAGAATGAATAATGCAACGAGCGCTCCACCCTGCGGTCCAGATGTGTGCATGGAAATATCTTAGGGCGCAGGCTCGCATGTTCAGGCAGCGTCGTTCAACGCATTTGTTGTAAAGCGCACAGGGGAGCTGGAGCTTTGACACCCTAAAGCGCACGTATTGACATTTCGCGGTTACGGCGCGATAGTTCGAGCGCTCTGAGTGCATTCGCGTTCAGACTGCAACACAACTAAACGAATTTGGCTCGAAAGCTGAGCCGCCCATCCCGTGCACGAGAACCTTCTAGTCGCCCGGGGGAAGGCCTAAATGAAAAAGACGTTCCCGGTACTCGTCTTGACGCTCGCTTGTATGGCGGGCATTGCCGTTCTGATTCACGCGCCAATCTCGAAAAATGCTCCCGTCATTTTATCTGCGTTAAAGCCAATCGCCCAAAAATCTCTATCGGCTCAGAGCGCTGCGAGAGCTGTGGCTAAGCGCGCACCATTGCAACCGAACGGCGCACTTGAGCCAAAGGCCAGCAGCCGAGAGGGGATCGCGGCCATGCTCGTTTCAGCGCCTGTCGTTTTCGAATCCGCTGCGAACGAAGCCAAAGATAACAGTCAGTTTGTCGCCCAAGCCAGCGGCATGAACGTCTCTTTGACGAACAAAGGGATATTTGTTCGCGTAAAACGCACAGACAACAGCAGCAACGCCGCGGACACACTCGGCATTGAGGTGAGAGGCGCTGGGCCTCTTCAATGGCATGGCACCGACGAAGCGCAAGGCGAAACGAATTATTTCCTCGGCAACGATCCTCAAAAGTGGCGAACGCACATTCCGCGATTCAACCGCGTAGATACCGACGACGCCGGTGGCTTGGGCCTGGCTGTATACGGCAGCGCAAACACTGAGGAATCGGGCGCCGCGCAAGGAATTGAATATGACGTGCACCTCGATAGCGGTTTCGACCCGGCCAAGGTGCGGTTGGAAGTGAATGGCCCGCGCAATCTGCAAATTGATCGCAAGGGCGAACTCGTGATGCATCTTGCCGGGCGCGAACTTCACATGAAAGCGCCGGCAATTTACGAGGTTTCGACATTTCACACTGGCTCGCAACGCCGTAGGCCGTCGAGTTCGCGCCGGCGAAAGCCCACATCGAGGCATTCCGCACCGCGCGGCTCCCGCGGCACGAAGCCGCCCCGCGTAAGTCCGCATGGCCGTGCGAACACTGGACCGCCCATAAGCCCTTCGGCGCGTGGAAGCTCAAACTCGGCGCGAAAGAGGCGATCGAAAAAGACTCCATCCTTGCCGCTCGGCGACAATTCCGTAAAAAACGGCGCGTCAAAGAGAACGCCACGCGAGCGGCATGAAATCGGGCGCCGAATCGACGGCGGCTATGTTCTCGAAGCCGATGGCTCCGTCGGCTTCTGGGTAGGGAAGCACGATGCAGGCGCCGCTCTGCTGATTGATCCCTCCATCACGCTCACGTACGCTTCTTTTCTTGGCGGAACAGGCGCGGATTCCATCAACAGCATGGCGATGGACGCAAGCGGAAACGTCTACGTCGCCGGAACAACCACATCTGCCGCTACTTTCCCGGAAGCCGCGAACGGAATCGCCGGCAATATTCGCGGCACCTCCCAGCTATTCATCGCAAAGGTAGCGTTCTCCAACGGAATCGGTGCGCTTCAATACCTCACGTTTTTCGGCGGCAGCAGCGCACAAGCGGGCGGGCAAGTCGCGGTCGACGCAAACGGAAACGCCGCCGTACTTGGAACCACGACCTCGGCGGACTATCCAGTGACCGACGGTCGCGCACCAACGCAGGGCCTAACAGGCGAAGAAGGAAATGACCTCGTGGTTAGCGAAGTGGATGCCACAGGATCCAGTCTGATCTTCTCCACGATTTTTGGCGGCAACGGTAGAGAGTCCGCCAACGCGGCGGCCGGAACGCCTCTCACTTCGTCTCTGAATATCCCGGCAGGGCAAGGCGGCATCGGGTTTGACGCAGCCGGAAATGTTTACGTGGCGTCGGACACCACCTCGACCGATTTGCCGACACCAACCACCGGTGAAATGTATCATCCCGGTTTTGGAGGGAAAGAGAGCGACGGATTCATCGCGGAATTCCAGACTCAGAACGTGCCGACAGGAGCGAATGACCTTCTTTATTGCTCGTATCTCGGCACAAATTCAGACGGTCCCGTCGCCATAGGCGGGCTCGCCGTCGATACGGCGACGTCTCCCGGTGTCTACATTGCCGGCTCGACGAATAACTCAATTGATGGTTTTCCAGCCACCTACGCGTTCCAATCGCAATACGAAGGCGGTTCATCGGACGCATTCCTGATGAAGATGCAATTAGCCGGTACAGGTGCAAACGACTTGCTTTACTCGACCCTCCTTGGCGGCAGCGGCATGGACGAAGCCTTTGGCGTAGCAATCGACTCACAAGGCTTTGCGTATGTAGTCGGCGCAACGCAATCGCTGACGTTTCCAAGCATCCCCACACCGGCCGTTGCGGGACCGCGTATGATGCTCTATCAGCCGTTTCCTCCGCCCGCTCCCGGGCTGCCTCCGATCCAGAATGCCTTTCTCGCCGTGGTTGGATGGAATGCCGGACAAACCCTTTCACTCCGATATTTCACATACTTGGGCGGCTCCGGCCAGGACGCGGCGGAATCCGTTACGGTTCCTTCGCCCGGCAGTGCCTATGTAAGTGGGACAACAACGTCTTACGATTTCGGCTGGCGTGACAATCTTCAACCATTTAACGGCACGGCAGACACCTTCGTTGCGAAACTCAATACGAACCAATCGGGCGCCGTCTCTCTTCTGTACGCGACTCCCATTGGCGGAACGTTCCTGGCGCCGGGTTCCCAGGTGGCGACATTTGGCAACGCCGTAGCCACCGATGGGCGCGGTAACGTTTACGCAGCCGGAAAAACGACTGCAGCGAATTTTCCCACGGCAATGACAAGCAGTAACGCAGTCAACGGTTTCCAGCAAATCTGCGGAAGTTGCCAGCAACAACCCGCCCAAGGTGACGCATTTATCGCCGGAATACAGGAGGGAACTGCGACGTGGCCCGCCGTCTCGTTTGGCGCGGCCAACGTTAGCTTTGGACCGGCGGGCGTTCAGATCGGAACGGAAGCCAATCCGTCACAGGTCTCCATTGTCGCAAACACGGGTGAGGCGAACCTGAACTTCTCCGCCACGCAACCGCTGACGGTAATCGGCCCGAACAGCGCAGACTTTCCCATTCTCTCCTCTGGATGCTCGGGCTCTCTTGCTCCAGGGCAAAGATGTCAGGTCCAGATAGGCTTCATACCGTCCGCTGCCGGAGCAGAAGGAGCGTTCGTATCGATAGCGGACGATGCGCCAGGAAGTCCGCAGATGCTTGAGGTGCTGGGCAACGGCGCCGCTCCATTCACCGTTTCGCCCGCGAGCTTCGATTTCGGAACTATTCCCATAAACGTGCAGACACAGCCAATCTTTGTAACCGTCACGCCGCCACCCAACGCCGCGATCCAAAGCATCGATTATCCGTACGGCGGCCCTTTTCTGCGCTCTAAGACGGACGGCGGCCCGTTAGGCGACTGTGGCGCTGCCCTTCCAGGTGCGCCATGCGACATAGGCATCACATTCCAATCGGCCACTGCGGGAAGCTTCGCAGACAAGGTCACGATCACGGTTCAACTCTCCGGCGGTCAGCTCATAACCGAAACAGTGCCGCTAACAGGGACCGCCGTCACGGCAATACCAATTGCCGTCGTCCTGCCGTCTCAATTGATCTTCCGGAATGACCCTGTGGGGTCTTCTGAAACGCTCTCCGTCTTAATTTCAAATACTGGCACCGCCCCGTTGGCACTAGCAAGACCCTTAACATTCTCCGGCCCAAATGCATCCGAGTTCAGTGAGACGGACGATTGCCCAGACAGCATTCCTCCTCGCGGCCAACCGACCCCGCCGAATTCCTGGTGTACAGTGAATGTGTCACTCACTCCGCAGATGGTTGGTAGCAAGACGGCGAATCTTGTTATCAGCGACAATGTTCCCGGTACTCCGCAACTCGTCGGGTTGAGCGGAACAGCCGTGGCGCCTCCTCAGGCTCAGGTCTCGCCTGCCAGCTGGGACTTCGGGGCGCAAAACGTCGGGACACAAAGCTCGGCCGAGACGTTCACGATCACCAACAGTGGAAACGCATCGCTCAACTTTACGCAGGCGATTGCGATCACGGGCACGAACGCCGCCGATTTCCGGCAAACGAATAATTGCCCAACAAGCCTCGCGCCAAGCTTGTCCTGTAGCATTTCCGCCACATTCTCGCCGCAATCGGTAGGAACGTTCTCCGCCGGCATCAATTTCGCCAATAATGCGGTGGGCAGCCCACAAAGCGTGCCGCTCACAGGAAGTGGCACTCTCCTAGCTCAGGCACAAATAACTCCTCCAAGCTTGACCTTTGGGCCGCAGGTCATCGGAACATCCAGCGTGCCGCAATCCATTTCCATAAAGAACGCGGGCAGCGCTGCGTTGATCTTCTCGCAGATTGCTTTCACGGGCGCGAATGCCGGCGACTTCATCGAGAGCGACAATTGCTTGGGGAACGAGATCGCGCCGAATCTTTCCTGTACGGCTTTTGTACGATTCTCGCCGCAAACGGACGGTGCAAAGAGTGCGAGCCTTTCTATCGCAGACAATGCATCGAACACTTCGCAGACGGTAACGATCATAGGCACCGCGGCTGAAGCACCAAGCATCCAGGTGACGCCCACAACGATTAATTTCACGCCGCAGGGCGTCGGAACGACGAGTCCGCCGCGAACTGTCACGCTCATCAATCAAGGTACGGTGCCGATCACGCTCATGGCAGGCGCGAGCAGCATCGCCATCGGTGGCGCGGACTTCAGCGACTTTTCGGAGACCAGCAATTGCAGCCTGCAGTCCGGTCTTCAGCCAGGTGCCACGTGTACCGTGAATGTCGTCTTCAGTCCTATCGTTGGCGGTACGCGAACCGCAGCATTGTCTATTGTCGATAGCGCGCCGGGAAGCCCGCAGACGGTTGCGCTGATTGGCAGCGGTGTGCAGGCAAATGCGCAAGTTGCGCCAACTACCGTGTCGTTCGGCGGGCAAGCCGTCGGCACCACGAGTGCCGCGCAAACGATCACAGTCACTAGCCTGGGGCCCGGGCAGCCCCTAAATGTTACGAGCGTGAGCTTAGGCGGCACAAACGCGGCGGACTTTGCGGAGAGCGATAACTGCGCCGGTCCGATCACGGCGAGTTGCGCTATTGACGTGACGTTTACGCCGGTCTGCGCGAACGCGTCGGCATCGCGGGGTGCGACACTAACGATCCAGGATAACGGCTCGTTGCCTTCTCAGACGGTTTCCATAACGGGCACGGCTACAGGCGACTTCTGCATTTCGGCGCCGTCCGATTCTATGGTCGAAACGGTCACGGCTGGCACGACGGCTGTCTTTCCCCCGACCGCTGCACCACCTTTTTCAATTATTTCCGTAGGATCGTTCAGCGGGTCCGTTAGTTTGGCTTGCTCGAGCAATCCGATGGGGCCTGCATGCACGGTCGCGCCGACCACAGCGGTAACGGTGAGTCCGAATTTGCCGGCACAGATCCAAGTGCAGGCGGCGACGAGCGTATCGTCGGTCGCTACTTTTATTTGGCCATCAGCAGGGAACTGGGGCATGCGATTGCTGTCGCTGGGTGTTGGCCGGCTTGGCGTAGCTAGTCTGATCGGCCTCGTCGCTTTAATCGGCCTGCTCGGCACCCTCAGCAAGCAGAATTTCAGGCCACGCGGTCCCACTTTTGCCGGAATCATCCTTGCAATGCTTTGCGTGGGCCTGGCCGCTTGTGGTGGAGGCGGAGGCGCGGGGCCCAATGCTTCAGGCGATCCGCCGCCCGCGCTCGCTGGCTCATACACGCTTACCGTAACGGCAAACGACGGCGGCGAAACGCATACGCTTTCCCTTCACCTGAACGTCACGCCCTAGGATTGCATTTTGGCTTCTGGTAAGGGCGCAGGGTCGCTGTGCCTTCCTGCGACGGCGCACAAAACGCGCCTAGGGACCAGGTTTAAACGTAGGGCCGCGGCATCACGCTCAATATTCCGGCAACCTGATTTTGTCCGTAAAACCGCGCCCACCGGCGATGTCCGCGACGACCGGAATGCGCAATAAATTGAAAATCTGGTTGCGCAGAAAAATCGCAAATTTCGACTTAGGCGCGAACGTGCCCGCGAACCCCAGCGCCGCCTTCTGCTTTTTCTCCACAAACGGCCCAAATATTTCCTGATATCGGGCGAACGCCGCCGCGAAATCGCCCTTCGAGCGACGCAGTTCGCCCGCAAGGATGTACGCGGCCACCATTGCCAGCGCCGACCCCTGTCCGGCAAGAAGCGAAACGCAAAATGCAGCGTCGCCAATGAGAGTAGTGCGACCGCGACTCCAGAGCCCACTTTGCGGGTGCATTCTGATTTGGCTCACCCGGTCGAAGTAGAGATCGTTTGTCGCGCTGAGGGCATCCATAATCTTCGGACACTCCCAGCTCTTTGAGTCGAATCGCTTCCGCAGGAACGTCTTCTGTTCTTGTAGGCCCTCGGGTATTGCGGGATCTTCGTCTGCGAATGTAAGAAAGAAAAGCGTCGTATTATCGCGCATCGTAAACCGCGCAACCTGTTTGCCGACCTCCGTGTACATCACGTACGCAAGTTCTTCTCTTGGCGTGTAGCCCTGCGACTGAAACGCCGCTGCCTTTACACCTAAATATTTTTCGAATTGACCTTCCGGGCCGAATACGAGCTGGCGTACACGCGAATGCAAACCGTCGGCGCCGACTACGAGATCGAAATCACGCGCGCAGGCGTGTTCGAATGTGGCGCGGACGTGTTTGTCATCTTGTTCGAGCGACGTGATGCTGTCCCCGAAAATCGTTTCGACTCTATTTTGAATTTTTCCGTAAATGGACGCGGAAAGTTCACTGCGAGGGATGCTCATGTAACGCCCATGCGTAATACGGCTGAACGATTTGATGGGGAAGCCAGCGACCTGTTTCCCGTTGGGATCTACCACCTTTAGCTCTTGCAGGATGTAACCCTTGCTCAGCAGCTCCGGCACGAGACCCATGCGATCGGCAACGTCAAAGCCGGCGCCCCAGAAGTCGATGATGTAGCCGCCGGTGCGCAGCTTCGGCGCGACTTCGACGATCGTCGAGTCGATTCCGTAGTGCGCCAGCCAATAGGCGAGCGTCGGTCCTGCGATGCCCGCTCCTGAAATTAATACTCCCATCTCATTCAGGATAAGCGTGCCTCCGCCTCTACAGCCAGCAAGAACAAGGTCTTACACGAATCAGAAGGCCACGTCGTACGAGTCACGCTTTTCCTAATCGCCAGTCTGGCGATTAGAAATCAGCGTAAGCCCAACGTGTTCAATGAAAAGTTTATTTCTAGTCGACAAAAAAGAAGGAATGTTTGACGCCAATGCATCTCGAAATGTCGCGGGCGCCAAAACTCAGGAAGGAGACTTAAAGCGATTAGCCTTAAGTGAACAATCGAGGAGCAGCCAGTTCCTACTGGAGCTCCGCCATATTAAACGTGGTCGCCACGTCTTGGCCGTCTGGCGTGTGGACTTCAACGGTTAAGTCGGAAGAGTCGATTTTCGTCGGATCGTATTCCTGCTCAATCACAAAGCCCTGGATTCCCCAGACCGTGTTTGAAAAATACGATGAGCTTATATAAGCGCGGGACGATTGCGGCTCGATCGCATTTGCCTGGCTCACGTCGATTTGGAAATTGCGTTGATAATCAGGCAGCGGTTGTAAGAGAGAATAGGCTCCTGCCGGCTCTGTCGCGTCGAACGCGGGATACGTCGGCGTGAATTGAATCTCCACGCTCACGCGAAACGGCAACCGCTTCCCGGCAAATTCCTGCTCGGCTTCTTGCGTGTGGATGTTGGATGCAGTCGCGGCGACCTTCGCCACTTGCTCAAAAGGCGTCTCGAGCCTGATCTTTGCCACGTAAGGCCCGCTCACAGGCGCGGGAAAGTCGCGGACGTACTTGTCGAAGAGGCGCGCGTTCCGGCCGTCAGTCGCGTGGCCTGTTAGAAACGCGCTGCGAATCGCTGTTTCCGAAAGAGGATATTCGAATGCGTTGATCGCTGGAGCAACAACGAGAAAACTCAGTGCAGGAATGCACGCAAGGAAAGCAGTCTTGTTCTTCATGTCGATCGCACCTTCTTGCGCCGATCATATACCGTAAATGCGCGCAAGGCTAGTTCGACAATGTAAGATTCAGAAAAATTTCAGCGGCGCGCGACAGTCAAAAGCGTCCGTACAGTCCGGGTACGTATATCCGTACTGTTACTTATGTCCGTTACGTAAAATCGCGGAAAGATTCCCGAAAGCGCGCACGCGGTACAGCGGATGCGCGATTCGCAAATTCATCGCCTTAGAATTTAAATATCACGCCGACATTCGCTTGGCCCTGATTCGCCTTGTTGGTGATTGTGACCGGGACCTCGCCATAGTAGTAGTCGTATTCGTATCCCGACTCTTGCGTGGTGTGGGTCGGTGAGTACCGCACATCCACCCTAAGCCCGACATGAGAACCGAGCGCGTATTTGACGCCGCCGCCGATGTTGTAAGCAAACCGGTAGTTCATGCCACTTACGACACCGTATGTCCCAAAATGACTGAAACCCAGTCCCATAGCGATGAATGGCTTAAGCTTTGCCTCCTGACCGTGAAGTTCCCACAGAATGCCCCCTTGATACATGTCGAGATTGGCCGATCCAATATCCGTCAACCCACCGAACACCGCATCGTGCGCCCTAAGCTCCGTAGGCTGTCGGTTCCACATAAACTCCCCCTGAAAGCTCGGCCAGATGCTGTAGTCGACATCCACGCCGTAATCAAAGCTGCTTTTCAGTCCGATATAGTCCAGCGTTGTGGTCTGGTTCGCGCTGTTAGTATAAGTCGCTGGCGGATTGAACGTGATTCGCCCGCCGAAACGTGTTCCACCATAAGGAGTTATCTCAAATTCATGGTGCGATTGAGCAAGCGTTGCCGTCGCACCGAATCCCAATGCGATGATAGCGATAATAAGTGCCTTCCAGGAACGCATCCGTTAGCTCCTTTGAATCAGGATCACCTGCCGCACAAGAATTATAAACACCTGTCCAATCAGATTGTCTCGGAAGTGACCTGCCCTCCGAAATTTAGTCCAGCCAAAAGTTAGCGTTCTCCGGGTATGATCGGTCCCCTTTTCCTGTATCACCCGGAGAGTGAGTTTTCGGCAGTTTGGTTCCCAATGAGTTCGCGGCTAGCCGCGAACTCATTGGCGATTTCGCTCGGGGTCCTCTCACCCAGCGCCCTGTGAGGTCGACTCTCATTGTATTCACGACGCCACGCTTCGATCACCTGTCTCGCTTCCGTCAAAGTTGCAAACCAATGGGCGTCCGATCACTCTGATCGAAGGGTCCCGTTGAACGATTCCACGTACGCGTTTATCGGTCGGCTTTCC
This sequence comes from Candidatus Acidiferrales bacterium, assembly GCA_050746865.1. Classification (GTDB taxonomy): domain Bacteria; phylum Acidobacteriota; class Terriglobia; order Acidiferrales; family UBA7541; genus Palsa-295. Next base: position 69 of record JBOGMU010000115.1, on the reverse strand, counting down.
CGGCCGCGAAAAATCAATCTGCACACCCGCATGATACGCCCACAGATCCATCGCCTGGCTGGTGAACTC